>JAGNNG010000285.1 GCA_017990795.1 Deltaproteobacteria bacterium | reverse complement strand
CGCGGTTGTGCGCACCACCGAGACCAACCTGGCCCTGGTGGAGTGCTTTGATCCAGCGACCAACACCTGTCCGATAGCGCCCGCGTGCGGCCTGAAGCGCGCGCTGTGGGATGCCCGGAATCAGTTCTTAGCGACCCTTGATAAGTACACCCTGGCCGATGTCGCGGGACATCCGCAGCAGCTGGTGCAGCTATGGACAGCAAGCCGCAACACCCGCTAGCTAGTTCCCATCTATAAACTACTGCGCGTCCCTTTGAGCGCGTCGTCCTTCCTCACAGCCGGAAGGCTGCTCCGGGCGGGCGCCACGCTCAAAGGGCCTGCTCGCTACGTTTATGGATGGGAACTAGCTAAGCGCGCCAAGGGAGTCTTTGGTAAGTCTTGGGAATCGACTTAGGAATCGGTTTAGGAGTTGCGATAGGAATCGATTGGGAGCCTGATTCCGCAAGCCCGTAAAGTTCCTGCGGAATCAGTAACGGAACAAAGCAGGCTACGTAACGGAGTGGATGATCGCCAGCATGTCCCGCACGGCTTTGTCGAGGCCAACATAGACCGCTCGCGCAATCAGCGCATGGCCAATGTTTAGCTCCTCAATACCGGGAATGGCGGCGACTGCAGCGACATTATTGTAGTCAAGACCGTGCCCGGCAGCGACGAATAGACCGGCGCTGGCGGCTTCCTCTGCAGCCTGCGCGATACGCTCTAGCTCGGCAGCGGTCTGCTGCTCGTGGCCTGCGTGTAGCGTTGCTTCACAGTACGCGCCGGTATGTAGCTCGATACGCGGAACCTGCAGCTGCGACGCCGCTCGAATCTGCGCTGGATCTGGAGCGATAAACAGGCTGACCGGAATCCCCGCCTGCGTCAGCCGCTCGATGGCGCGCTGGGTCGCAGGCAGCGAGCTCCCAAGCAGATCCAGCCCACCTTCGGTCGTCCGTTCCTCGCGTCGCTCTGGGACCAGCGTCACGATGTTGGGACGCACCACCAGCGCCTTTTCAACCATGGCGGGAGTGGCGCCCATCTCCAAGTTTAGGGTCCCGCGCACGGTCTGCCGCAGCAGCTCGACATCGCGGTCCTGAATGTGCCGGCGGTCTTCGCGCAAATGCACGGTGATGCCCGCTGCGCCCGCCAGCTCACACAGCGTGGCCGCCCACACCGGGTCGGGATAGCTGGTGCCGCGTGCCTGGCGAACAGTCGCGACGTGATCGACGTTGACGTGAAGGATGGTGCTCATGGGCAGTCTCTCGCTAGTCGGTCGGCATCGACATGTCGCCCATGTCCTGGCCGCTAAACGCGCAGATGGTCAAGATGCACGGCAGCGGCACACCGAACACCAGCGGGCAGACCTTGCCGCACATGCCGCAGTTCTTGTTGTCGTTTAGCAAGTTCACGCAAGCGCCGTTGCAGCAGGTCTCGCCCATCGCGCAGCTTACGCACTCGCCTTCGCACAGGCCGTTTTTGCAGGCCTTGCCAGCAGCGCAAGCCTTGCCACAGACACCGCAGTTGGCGGGATCGTTTTGCAGATCACTGCAGCCAGTGCCACAGCAGATCTGGCCCGAACGACAAGCGATTCCCGAGGGACCGCAGCTGCACTTGCCGCCTTGGCAGCTCTCGCCCATCTTGCATGGGAGGTTGCAGCCGCCGCAGTTGCGCACGTCGGTCATGACCTGGCGACAGCCATCGCTGCAGCACAGCTGGTCGGTGGCGCAAGTGGCCTCGCTGCCGTTGGAGCGACAAGCGCAGTTGCCGTTGTTACAGACCTCGCGAGAGCGACAGGTCTTGCCGCAGGCGCCGCAGTGCGCGGTGTTGGTTAGAACATCGACACAAGGCTCGCCGTCGCAGCACTTGGAGTCGGGGTTTTGACACTTCATGTTCTCGCAGGAGAGCATCATGCCGCTGTCGTTGTCGCCCCCCGACATATCAACCACCGCTGAGCTGCCAGGCTTCGCGGTGCTCTGACAGCCGACCAGGGCCAGGGTCCCGCTGAGCATGCATAAAAAGGCCAAGCCAGCAGCAGCGCGCCGTAGCTGCGGCAGCAGCGCAACAAGTTGAAAAAGCGGCCAAGAGGTTCGTGCAGCAGGCTGTGTCATCGTGGGTAGCTCCCCAAAATCTGGAAGGTGAATAAAGGCAGGGACTAGGTTTCTTGGTTAAGTTGCTACAAGAGCCGAAGCGTCGTCGAAGCCCCGACGGTACTCCGGTCAAAGATGTGAGGAACTTAGTCAGGATGTACGAGCTGTGTCAACGGCCCACACACAGCCAAGTCAGCCCGACCTCACCGTCGAGTGGGTCTGCGGTTTATTGATTGAATGTTTTTCAGGCTAGATGGCGCTGCGATGCAGGACATCAATCAGCACGTTGCAGCTGGCATGAAACAAGGTGCCGGCCAGCACCGAGCCGGTCCTGCGCTGCAGCAGCCCAAACAGCAGGCCAGGGAAAAACACCGCCAGCGAGGCTGGATCAAAGGTCACCAGAAAGTGACCCAGCGCAAACAGCACGCCTGTAAGAAGCCACGCGACCGGAAACGTTAGCCGCTCGCTGAGGCGCGTCTGCAGGTAGCCGCGAAAAAAGAACTCCTCGGGCAGCGCTACGACCAGCAGCTGCGAGAGCACCACCAGCAGCGGCTGCGGCGGCCAGCGCAGCGTCGGATTGATGTGCGGCGGACACCACATCAACACCCGCGGCAGGTGCGGACAGATGTGGCGCATGAAGAAAAAGTAGCTGGCGGAAAACAGCGGAAACACGACCACGGCGCTTAGCACATACAGAAGCAGGCTTTGACCGACCGGGCTTAGGCGCAGGCCGTACTGATCCAGATCCAGCTTGCGGCGCCACAGCAGCATCGCGGGCACATACAAAAACAGCACCGCTGCGATCACCGCCAGGTTGCGATCGACAAAGCCGATGCCGCGCAGCCGATACAGCACCGACACGGCAGCAGTGACCACGGCAAAAGCTGCGAGCACCTCTGGCCACAGCCAGCGCGTCGCAGCCGTTAACGAAGCCGGTGATTTTTGGGAAGGATCAGGCACAAGAGGTGACAGCGGCAAGAGCCCCGCTGCTTAGCGAGCCACGTTGGGACGACCGTCGAGGATGAGCTGCCGCATGGTGCCCACAATCTGCGGCTCTGCCAGCGGACCAATCGAGTTGGTCTCTTCGTAGTGATTGCCCGCAGCCTCGTCGATATAGGGCCGCTTCTCATCCAGCACCCAGTTGTAGCGCGGCACGATGTAGCCCAAAAAGTCCATCGTCAGACCAAACGTCATCCGGTGCGGGCGCTGACCGTCCATGATGTCGACCAGATACGGCGGCTTAGGCGCCCGGCTCACGTCCGCCGAGTTTGGCTTGGTCATATCGATGAAGGTATAGGTGCCTGCGTACTCGCCGCCGTAGCCGCCGATAAACAGCTCTGGCAGCAGCTCGCCGGGGTTGGTGATAATCGAGGCCGGGCCCAGCGTCAGATAAGCCATCTGCGTTTGCAGCGACGGCAGGTTGTCATCATCAATGGCGCGCGTGGTGTCGTAGCAGCACAGCGAGCGCCGATAAATCTTAAACATCAGCGCCAGGTGATAAGCGCGATTGGCCACCTGCGCGGCCAGCGTCGTGGTCCTAAAGCCGAGCTTGGCGGTCTTTCCGTCGATGGTCACGGCCTTGGGATCAGCCATCGCGGTCAGCGCAAAGCGACTTACCGAGTGTCCAATCGCCTCCGCCTTGGGAAAGCCCGACTGCTTGATCACATTGCCCGCCCCGTCGATCGCCTCGACCCGCCCCGGCCCAATCTGCCCGCCGAGCGCGCCCGAGATATACAGCACAGTGCCCGCCCCTTGCTTCTCTAGGTCCTCGCGCACAACGCCGGCTCTTATACACATCTCCGAGCCCACGAGACGCTACGCGACCTCGTATGCCGCCTCCTGCTTTAAAAAACAAACCCAGCCGCCACCCAACTGTG
>JAGNNG010000284.1 GCA_017990795.1 Deltaproteobacteria bacterium | reverse complement strand
CTTGCGCATATCCGTCAATTGACCGAGACATATTGCTATAGCTCGCGCTCGGTATTAGAGATTGAGCTGGCTGGTAATCAGCTAATTGGCTCACTATTGGGCGAGTTTATTCCGGCGGCGCTGCAGCCTCCGGGGCAGGTGCGAAGCAAGCATGCACAGAAGCTGCTGCAGCTGATCGCGCCGATGCCCAAAGAGGAGGACGCTTATACGCGGGTGCTGCGCGTGACCGACTACGTGGCGAGCATGACGGACAGCTATGCGGTATCGCTGTATCGACGGCTCAAGGGCATTGCGCTACCGGGGGCGCGTTAGTGCGGTAGCTGCGACGGGGCCTAGAGCGCCGTGCCGGAGGGCTTGCGTCGAGCAGCAGCGGCGGTATGGTGGCGCCATGCAAACGAAACGGACGAGTGTGGCGGGGGCGTTGCTGCTGGGTCTTGTCGGCTGCACGTCGGGCTCTGCGACGATGGACGCGGATGCAGCAGGGCAGCACCAGACCGATCTGGCGCAGCTGACAGACCTGCTACCGGGGACGGACGGAGGCGATGAGCTGGTGCCGCTGCCGGGCGATACGGTGCTGCGGGTTCACTATCCAAGCGGCGCGGGTTTTGCGCGGATGACGGTGCGCGGCTCGACGGGGCCGCTGTCGTGGGCGGCGGGCAAGGCGCTGACCAAGGTGGCGGATGGCGTGTATCAGCTGCGCATTCGCGGGCTGACGACGGCGCTACAGTGGAAGCCGCTGCTCGACGATGCGATGTGGTCGCGGGGCAGTAACTTTCGCGTCAGCCCAGGGCAGACCGTCGAGGTCTATCCGCACTTTGTGCAAGGCTCGGGGCGCTATCTGCGGCTGTCGTCGTTTCGCTCGACGATCCTGGGCAATACGCGCGGCGTGTGGCTGTATCTGCCGCCGAGCTTTGCCGAAAATCCGCTGGCCACCTATCCGGTGCTGGTGATGCACGACGGGCAAAACCTGTTCGACCCGCGCTATGCGTTTGGCGGCACCACCTGGCAAGTGGCAGAGACGCTGGACGCTGGCATCGATGCTCTCGATGAGACACGCCACTTGCCGGAAGTGGTGGTGATTGGCCCTGAGAACACCAGCGACCGCATCTGGGAGTACACCCCGACGGTGGGCACCGAGCCGGGCCTGACCGGTGGCGGCGGTGACCAGTACCTGCGGTTCCTCGTCGAGGAGCTCTTACCGCAGATGGCGGAGCTGACGAGCCCCGTGCAGCTAAAAGGGCGGCTGCGCACTGGGGCTGACAATACGGCGCTGATGGGTTCGTCGCTGGGCGGGTTGATCTCGGCCTATGCGGGGGTGAAGCGAGCGGCCTTGTTTGGTCGCATTGGCGCGATGTCCCCGTCGACGTGGTGGGATGAGCGCTTCTTGCTTGGCAGTGTGCGAGGCAGCGGCGCTGTCAGACCGCTGCGTGTGTACCTGGACAGCGGCGACAGCGGGCCGAGCATGGACGACAAAGACAACACGCAGGCGCTGGCGC
Organism: Deltaproteobacteria bacterium; assembly: GCA_017990795.1. Classification (GTDB taxonomy): domain Bacteria; phylum Myxococcota_A; class Polyangia; order Palsa-1104; family JAEUJZ01; genus JAGNNG01. The sequence goes on along the minus strand of JAGNNG010000284.1, from coordinate 2,445 downwards.
AGGTCTACCGCGATCTGGGCTATCGCGACGGTGTCGACCTGCTGCACGTCATCCAGCGCGGGGCCAGCCACAGCGAGTACTACTGGGCGCAGCGGCTGCCGATCGCGCTGCAGTTCTTGTTAGCGGGCCTATAACGCTAGCCGGACGAGACGGTCCAGTTGCGATCGATGGTGATCAGGGGGGCGTCGCTGGCTGGAAACTTGATGGCGCGGATCAGCGACTCGACGCACTCTTTGACTGGCGGGCCGAACTCGGCTTTATCGGTGGTGACGGTGGTGCGCAGATCGACGAGCTGGCCGCGGTTGTTGATGGTCACTCGGATGACGATCGCGACGCGGTTTGCGCCTTTGTCGAGGGCACTTTTGCCGGCGCAGTCCTGCACGGCGCTGCCCTGGTCTTGTAGCAGCGCGGACAGCGTCTGAGCTGTGGCCTTGCCCTGCTTGGTTTTCTTGGTCTTTTTCGCGGACTTGGTGGCCGCGGGTGCCGCCTCGCTGGCTGGGCTTACAGTGGTCACGGTCAGCGCCATGCCAAGCGCCAGTACCGTCGCCAGTGAGGACACAAGAGCCCGTAGGCCAGGACGAGGGCGGGCTGGGGATGGGCTCGCGGCACGTGGAGCAGCGGCAGTAAAAGCGGACATGGGCGGACCTCCTGCGTCATTTTACACACAGGTTGCGGTCCTAGTGACGACGACGACCAAAATAGGATAGGGTTTCGGCATGGAGCACTCTGCGCGGTTCTTGCAGCTGGTCGAGTCGGTGCGTGCGCACATTGTCGAGGTCACACTTGCAGAGGCCGCGCAGCTGTCAGAGCGGGATGGCATACCGCTGCACTGGATCGATGTCCGTGAGGACCACGAGTGGGCCGCTGGCCACGTTCCCGGCGCAACGCACCTAGGCAAAGGCATCCTGGAGCGCGACATCGAGCGCCGCTTTCCTGACGTAAATACGCCGCTGCTGTTGTATTGCGGCGGGGGTTATCGCTCGGCCCTATCGGCAGCCGCGCTGCAGCAGATGGGCTACTTACGGGTGTACTCGCTGGTGGGTGGCTTTCGCGCCTACAAAGACAGCGGCCTGCCGACGGCTCGCGACTAATTTTTTCCACTGCCGCAGCGGCGTGCGATCACTTGCGCCTGCGGACTTACACGGAGAAGCCACATGACGCCCAAAAATATCCTGGTAGCCACTGACCTGTCGGACAACAGCGTTCCGGCGCTGCGCTTGGCGTGTGCGTTGGCGGCACCGCTGGGCGCGCAGGTTACGCTGGCGTATGTGCTAGAGCCGACGCCGACGCCGCCCGGACTGGAAGCGTTCGCGATGGAGGGCCTGCCGATGGACTGGGAGTACCGCCTACACCAAGGCCGCAGCGAGGCCGCCAATCGGCGCATGGAAGAGCTTCAAAAGCAGGTCGCTGACAGTGGCTGCACGGTGACCTCGAAGCTGGTGCTGGGGCGGCTGCCCGAGGCGCTGGTAGAAGAGGCCCAAAATATGAAAGCCGATCTCCTGGTCGTCGGTACGCATGGGCGCAAAGGGGTCTCGCATCTGCTTCTGGGCTCGGTGGCCGAGCGTCTGGTGCGCACTGCTCACTGCCCGGTGCTGGTCGTGCGTCCCGATGCTGCGCAGTAGCCCCAAATGAGCCAGCGCATCGCCGCATTTTTCGACTTGGATCAGACGCTGCTGCGGGTAAACAGCGGCTCGCGCTGGATGGCGTTTTTGCGACAGAGAGGGGAAGTGGGTCCCGCTGCGATGCTGCGCAGTGCCTACTGGCTGGCCAAGTACAAGCTTTCGATCCTGGACATGGAGACGCTGGCGACGCGGCTGGTGTCCGACCTGGCGGGAGATCCAGAGCCGGAGATGCGCACCAAGGCGACGCTGTTCTGGGAGAGTGAAGTGCGCCCGGCGCTGTCCGACGCAGGCGTGGCGGTGCTAAATCAGCATCGGGAGCAGACCCACCTGCTGGCGCTGCTGACAAGCACGACGCAGTACGTGGCGGAGCCGGTCGCAGAGCACCTCGACGTCTCGCATATCCTGTGTACGCGGCTGCACGTCGAAGGCGGTCAGTTCCTGGGCACCTGCGAGCGCCCCACCTGCTTTGGACACGGCAAGGTTCACCATGCCGAGCGCTGGGCGAGTGAGCACGACATCGACCTTTCGCGCAGCTATTTTTACACCGACAGCTACAGCGATCTGCCGATGCTGCAGCGCGTGGGCGAGCCGCGAATCGTCAATCCTGACCGGCGTCTGCGAAGTTATGCGCAGCGACGTGGCTGGCCGATCTTAAACTGGCTGTAGTTTTCATACCCTGTCGCGACCGGCCAGCACTTTTGCCAAAGCCGGGGCGGCTCGACGAGGAATCGATCATGGAAAGCGCAGTGACCGGCTCGCACCGAAGTCCTGAGTCCATCTTGCCACCGCAAGTGGCGCGACTTATCGACATGGCTCTCGACGA
>JAGNNG010000283.1 GCA_017990795.1 Deltaproteobacteria bacterium | reverse complement strand
TGTCTGTTTGTTCGCTTGGTGGTCGACATGCCTTGTCCGGCTGCTCACGTGGCCGAGCGCGACCGCGTCGCTGAGCAGCTTGCCGACGTGGAGAATGGCAAGCGAGCGTGGCAGCGGTAGTTCCTGCAAACGGGGCAGGGCCCTTGGTGCGGCTGGCTGCGGGGCTGCTGGGGTGCTGGCTCGCGCTCGTGCTTGTGCTGGGGCTTGGCGGTCAGGCCGTGGCAGCGGTGCCTGCTGTTGCCAGTGCTCCCACCGTCGCAAAGCCACCGCCGCTGCGCTTCGTCATCGCGCCTTACGTTCAAGACGTACGCACCGACGGCATTGTGATCGCGTGGAGTACCGATGTGGTCACTGCTGGCGTGGTGCGACTGGATGCGCCGCTGCGAGCCGCTTTTCTGTCGACGCCAGGGACGATGCACAAGGTTCGGCTGGCTGGCCTTGCGCCAGGAAGTCGCTATCGCTACGTGGTCGCCGCGCGTCGCGTCGGAGACGAACAGTCACCCGAGACGCTGTCTCCTACCGCTGAGTTTGCGACCGCTCCTGTCAGCGGGCCGTTTGTGTTCATGGTCTACGGCGACAACCGCGATCGCGACGGCGATCACCGCAGCGTCATCCAGCTGATGCAGACCGAGCCGGCGGACTTCATCCTGCAGACCGGCGACATGGTGAGTCGAGCCGGAGATGAGCTGCAGTGGCGGCGCTTTTTTTCGATTACCTCGCCGTTGATGAGCACCACGCCCATGTATCCGGCGCTGGGCAACCACGAGCTGCGCGGCGATCCCGATGCGGCCCATTTCTTTCGCTATTTTGTGATGCCTGGCTCGTCGCTGCAGCGCCGGCGACCTGTCTATTACTCGTTTCGTTACAGCAACTCGCTGTTTGTCGCGCTCGATGGCAACAGTCCCTACGACGCAGAGCAGGCCACCTGGTTAGAGCGCACGCTGGCAGCGGCGCAGACAGACCAGTCGATTCGGCACATCTTTGCGTTCGTTCATCAGCCGCCATATGCCGTCGGTGCGTACTGCGGAAGTGAGCGTATCCAGCGACGCTTGGTACCGATCCTGCAGCGCTACCACGTGCGCGCGGTCTTTGCCGGACACGAGCACGCCTACCAGCACCTAGAGCGCGAGGGTCTGCGCTACTTTGTCTCTGGTGGCGGCGGGGCTCCGCTTTATACGCGAAGTCAGTCATGCAACTTTGAAGATGACATGGCGCTGCGGTTGTTTCGCGCCGAGCATCACTTTCTGCGCGTGCGGGTGGACGGTGACTCAGCGACGCTGACGGCGATTGGCAAGGGCCGCGAGATCATCGAACAGGTAGCGCTGCACGAGCCGATGGGTCTTGGGCCAGGGCGACCTCCTGATCGTATCTCGGAGCGACCGTCAGAGCTTCCCCCGCCGCCCCAGGGGTCGTTGTCACCGGGTCTTGTTCAAAGTAGCAGCGGGACGATGGCTTCACGTCCAGCCGGAGCGTCGGCCCTGCCGATAAGCCTGACCGAGGTTTCTGGGCCTAGCCGGCTTGTCGCAACACCTGGGGACTCAGGGCTGGTCACTCCTCCCGCGTCGCAGCGCGGCGGAACCTGGGTCCTGCTGTGGACCAGTGGACTACTGCTGCTCTCAGGTCTGCTCCTGCTGACGCGTCCGGCTCCGCGCCGCTCTCGCCGAGTGGACATGCAGCCAAGTGCGCGCCGCGACAGCCGACTGATTTAGTCCCTGAGGGTTGCGAGCCCGAACTGGGTTGCTGTGAATGTCGAAGGCCGTTTTGCACGCAGCCCTGCTAACTATTTTGGGTGCCTGCGCGCGCGGGTCGCCAAGGTCGGACACGCATGCGCAAGCCAAGCTGGTTGAGCAGAAACTTTCAAACTTCTACGTTGACCCTAAAACAAACCATGTGTTAACCCTTTCGCCACTTTGGGCTTGTAGCTCAGCCGGTAGAGCAGCGGCCTTTTAAGCCGTTGGCCGAGGGTTCGAATCCCTCCGAGCCCACAAAGTTTTTCTTCCCCAAAGCCAAGCCGAAAGTAGTCACGCTGTTTGCTACTGGGCAGACTCCTCTCGGCTCGGCGCTTGTTTCGAAGGAAGCATGTATGGCCCAGTCAACGGCACACTCGGTTGGCCAGGCGCTGCCTCCACTTGCGGAGCGACTTACTCCCAAAGTCGTCCTGCGTCAGAAGTACCAAGCAATCGTGGTCACCGGCGCCTCTGCTGGGATTGGTTACGAGCTGGCTTGGCTGTGTGCCCCTTCCTGCGCGCAGCTGGTGCTGGTAGCGCGACGGCAACAGCGCCTCGATGAGCTAGCGGCGCAGCTTGGGCGCGTGTATCCAAAGTTGAAGGTCTATGTTCTAGCCGCTGACTTGGCCGATCCAGACGAGCGAGCGCGCCTCCTGATGCAGCTGCAGTCACTGGCCCTGCAGGTGGACTTGCTCATCAACAACGCGGGGCTGGGAGACTCTCACGTCGTGGTGGAAGCGGCGCCTGAGCGGCTGTCCCAAATTGTGGAGCTAAATGTTTCGGCGCTGACGGCGCTGTCGCGGTGGGCGCTACCGGGGATGCTGCAGCGGCGGCGAGGGGGAATCCTCAACGTAGGGTCGATTGTCGGAGTGCTGCCAGTCCCGGGTATGGCGACCTATGCCGCCAGCAAGGCGTTTGTGGCTAGCTTTACCGACGCTCTGCGTGTGGAAGTAGCGGGTAGCGGCGTGCGTGTTTGTGCCTTGTGTCCGGGCCCGGTTGAAACCGAGTTTGCCGCCGTTGCTGGGCCGCGGGTGGTGCGCTCTCCTCGTCTGATATATCAGACGGCACAGGCGGTAGCGGCAGCCGGTCTGCGCGCTTGGGAGCAAGATCGGCCCCGGGTATTTCCAGGCCTGCTGCTTGCCTTGCTGATGCCTCTTTTGGAGCTGGTGCCAGCGGTTGTGCTGCGCTTGTGCATGCGCCTGCTAAGATCGCGAAAAAGCGCTGCAAACTCGAAACTTGGGCCCGGCGGATCGAGTTCTTAGGATCCCTAGCGTGCAGATTGTCGAGGGCACAAGGCGCGGCATGCAGGTTGTCTCTTGCGAGAGCGCTTTTCGCCGTGCATGTTCTGTAGTGCAGTGGGTGTACTGTAGAGAGGTTGGCCAGGGTCCGCGCTACATGGTCCGTCCTCATCTGCACCAGCCAAGCTGGCCGTGGTGTCGCAAGAGTTAAAGAGCAGTAAGCCTGCCCGTGGATGTGAAGTGCGACTGAGCCTGTGCGCGTCTGCCTCTTTGCCTCGGCAGCAAGAATCGGCAACAAGCAGCGGTAGTTTTGTCCAGCAAAGTGAAGCGGTACGGCGAATTAACCCAGTAGAATATTTAAGGAAACAGCGGCGGCATCGGCGGACGAAAATCTTACCGTTCTTTGCTTCGCTAAACGTACTATGGAAGAATCCTCCTCTGAGGCGAAGGCGACCTCTCAATTGACTGGTATGGACGACTTTCACTGCTCATTTTGCGGGAAACGACGGCGCGAGGTCAGGAAGCTGATCTCAGGGCCTCGGGTCTTTATCTGCGACGAGTGCGTCGCGCTGTGCAACGACATACTCTCCAAGGAGGAAGCACAAGAGCGGCCCAAGTATCCCAAGCCCAAGGAAGTGGTCGACGAGCTGGATCGCTACGCAGTGGGGCAGATGCGCGCCAAAAAAACGCTATCGGTCGCCGTCTACAACCACTACAAGCGCATTCAGTCGCGCGGGCGCACGGGTGAGGTTGAGATCCAAAAAGGCAACATCCTGCTCATCGGTCCTACCGGTTGTGGCAAGACGCTGCTGGCGCAGACCTTGGCCAAGAAGCTGGATGTGCCGTTTGCCATTGCCGACGCTACCACGCTGACCGAGGCCGGATATGTCGGCGAGGATGTTGAGAGCGTGATCAAGGCTCTGTTTCGCAACAGCGCCGGCGATGTCGAGCGGGCCCAGCGCGGGATCATCTGCATCGACGA
>JAGNNG010000282.1 GCA_017990795.1 Deltaproteobacteria bacterium | reverse complement strand
GCGGGCTTGATGTCGCGATGAATGATTCCTTGGTCGTGGGCGTACTGGAGCGCGCGCAAAAGACCGATAAAAATTTCTAGGCGCAGCTCGACGGGAAAGCGGGCGTGGTAGTCGGGGTCCCCTGCGGCCAGGCGGTCGATGACGTGTTCCAGAGTCTCGCCATCTACGTACTTCATCACGAAGTAGTAGCGACCATTTTCGTCCAGTCCCACATCATGAATCGGCACGATGTTGGGATGCTCTAGCTGACCAATGGTGCGGATCTCCTCGACGAAGCGCAGCAGGCCCGCTTGGTCCTGGTTTTCATGCGTGATCAGACGCTTGACCGCAACTTTGCGGCCAATGTCGTTGTCTCTGGCTAGGGAAACTTCTCCCATGGCTCCTGAGCCCAGGGACTTGAGCTGCTCGTAGCGCGCTTCCTGCCGCGCTTCAAACATCAAGGTCTCACCTTCCAGCGCAACATGCGGCAGGACCGTGGTCGAGCGACCCACTTGAGTGTTGCGGATTATCTCTGCAAAAGACTGGGAAGACTGCGCACGGGTCTTGTCGCCAGCGAGAGAGCTTGAGATGCCAGCCTCCGCTCCGGGCTGCAGCAGCTGTGGCTGCAGGGAGCCGGGGATGGTTGGGGCGCTATCGCGCAAGGCGTGGCTGGCAGGAGCTGGCTTGTCCATCAATATCAGCGCACAGCGGTGTGCGTCCTCTCAGGTGTTCTGGCACGCGTTATGATGCGCGTCACATTGCAGGTGCAAGGTCGACCTGTATTGTATACCAAAACGGCCTGATTCTCGACGAGAATGCCAGACCGATGCGGTCTTGCTTGGGCCTTGCCAGCAGAGCCGACCGCGAAAATGGTGAACAGTCTTGCGGGGTTAGTCACGCGGCCCAGATAGGTCGGCGCAGTCGACTTGGCGCGGCCTGCTGCTTTAGACCGACACATTCGCTTGACGGAATGCTGCGTGCTGCGGTTTGCTCCCGAACATGCTCATACTTACACCCTGCAGAAAACGCGTACAGCCGGTCGTTTCGACCTGGCTCAGGTCTGCGACTTCGACGCTGCGCACGCGCGCGGCTCAAGGCGTGCTGTGGTCTTTGGCGCTTGGAGCTCTGTGTCCGGCAGTGGCTGCGGCGCAGACGCTAACCTACGGTCCCATCTTGGGTCGAGGCCAGACCGGGGACCAGATGATTGTGCGCTGGGGAACCAGTGCAACCAGTGATGCGACCTCGGTGGTCGTGCGCAAGCAGGGCGACTCGGCGTGGCTCACGGTCGCTGGAGCCACAGCGCGGGATCACGAAGTCATCCTGACCGGGCTAGAGCTTGGGAAGGTCTACGAGTACGAAGTGCGCAGCCTCACTGGCATGCCGCAGCGGGCGACGTTTGCCACCTGTCCCCGACCGGGACTACCGATGGACATCGCCTTTTACGGGGACAGTCGTAGCGGTCCTACCCAGCACGCCAAGGTGCTGCAGCAGGTGGCCGCCAAGAAGCCGGAGATGATCTTTGAGAGCGGCGACATCGTTCCTTCGGGCGGCTATTCGGAGTACCTAAACGAGTTCTTCCCAAAGGTTAAAGATGTGGTTTCCTCGACGCCATTTATGGCGGCTCCGGGAAATCACGACGCCATCTTGGGACTACAGAATGCCTACGCTTTGGTCTTCCCAACCCCTCGCACCGGAGCCTGGCAGCCGTACTATTCCTTTCAGTGCGGCAGCGCGCAGTTTATCTCCCTAAACAGCAATGCAGTGACCGATGCCGCGCAAATTACTTTCCTAAAGAACAGCCTAGAGGCCGCGCGTGGAAACACCGATATCAAGCAGGTCTTGGTGTGGTTCCATCACTCTGCGTACTCGCCGGGGCAGCACGGGGATAGCTCGACGGTACAGGCCAGCTGGGTGCCGCTGTTTAACGACCCGCGCTACAAAGTTACGGCGGTCTTCTCCGGCCATGATCACATCTACGCGCGCATGAAAGATAGCAGCGATGTCTTCTATGTGGTCTCCGGTGGCGCCGGGGCTCCGCTGTATAGCGACAGCAAGGCCAGCAAAGCGACCAAGGTGACCAGCAAGTCGGCATTTAACTTTGTCGCGCTGCGCATCGCTGGACTTACGCTGTCGGGGGTCGCCTACGATGACAGCGGTGTCGAGCTAGACCGCTTCTCCTTCACGCGCTCTGAGCCACCAGTGGACCCGATGGACGTCGACATGGCCGGGGGCCCGCCTGCTGACATGAGCACCACGCCGTCGCCAGATCTGGCGATGGAGATGCCGCCGCCCCCAGCGGGTGGCTGTGCCGTTGTCGCCGTCGGGCAAAAGTCTCCGTTGGGAGTCTTGGGCATGACGATGGTTGGGCTGGTTGGTGCGCTGGCGCTGCTACGCCGCAAGCGTCAGCGCAGCAGCGCGACTGCGTAATCGCGCTTAGGAGTCTGCGTGCTCTGTCTACTTCTGTTAAGGAGTAGGCAGAGCCGCCATGATCCGCTGCTTGATCTGCTGCAGCGGAAAGTTCGGTCCGGGACACAGCTTGGGAGTCGGGCGTGTCTCATCATGACCCAGGATCTGGACCTGGCGTTGCGCGTGGGGGGAGCCGCCGTTTTGTAGCAGCAGCGCGACGCAGACTGCGACCCCGCTATCGACTTGGGCAGGCGTAGGTGGGTCGGTGCGGAAGTCGCCGATAAATGCCACGCCGATTCCCGACTGGTTGTAGCCGGGGGCGTGCGCGCCGACGGCTTCTAGCGGCAGCATCTGCGACACGGCACCGCTTGGCTCAATTAGGAATGCGTAGGGAACAAATGCGCGCGCTAAGTTGGCGGCAGGGATTCCCGAGGCACGCCACTTCTCCATCATCGGTACTTTGCTGTCGTAGGAGCCATCCATAGTCACGGTGGCGACTCCCTCTGGGTCTTGGGTAAAAAAGCGGATGATGGAGTCGACATCGCGACCCTCGGCAACCGCGGCGTGCTCGGCATCGCCGATGCGATGAAGGACGATTCCCTTGAGCGGAGTCCGCTGCGGCCTCTGCGCCACCCCAGGAGCATGATCGCGGCGATCCACAAAGGAGCCAGACCAGCCCGGCTGATACGTTCTTAGATCCAGAAGGCCGACTAGGTTCTGTGCCATCAAAAAACCTCCCTGTCAGCGTATCACGAGCCAGCTTGTGGCAGCGCAAAGCCCATCTGCAAAAGTGGCTGCGCCAGATCTGCGGGCAGTGGCGCGGTGATGCACAGCGGCTCCTGCGTACGCGGATGGATAAGCTGCAGTCGCGCTGCGTGTAGCGCTAGGCGATGTAGGGCGAAGCGCTGGCGAAACTCACGATTTAGGCTGCCTTGGCCGTAGTTTACGTCGCCGATAAGTGGATGCCCCAGGTGCTTTAAGTGCCGACGTAGCTGATGAAACCGACCGGTGTGCGGCTGCGCTTCACAAAGGGAGTAGCGCTCGATGGTCTGTAGCCGCCGGTAGGAGGTCTGCGCCGCAACTCGCTCGCCCCCTTCACTGCGCGGCACCGGGTGGTCGATAAAGCCCTCATCTGCGGGGACGCCGCGACAAAGCAGTAGGTAGTGCTTGGTCAGCTGGCTCTGCTCAAACAGCGCGTTTAGCTGCGCCGCCATCTGGGACGACAGCGCAAACAGCAGCGCTCCGCTGGCGCCGCGATCGAGGCGATGAATGGGGTAGACGTACTGTCCCAGCTGATCGCGCAGCACCGTCATCGCCACCACTTTGTCTTGCGTCATGCCGCGATGCACAGCCAGACCCGACGGCTTGTTGACCACGACCAAGTCAGCATCCTGGTACAAGATGGGCTGTAGCCACTCGGCTGGTGCTGCTTGCAGGTTGGGGGCAGTCATCAGCGCGGATGCTAGCGCAGCCGCACATCAGTTGGGGGAAAAGACCGAAAAGGATGGATTCAGCGTCGGTGAAGATTGAAAGTGTAAAGCTGTACTTTACACTTTTTAGGAAT
>JAGNNG010000281.1 GCA_017990795.1 Deltaproteobacteria bacterium | reverse complement strand
CGGGAGACAACGACGGCAGCAAGAATCGCAACCAGCCAGCTTCGGCACGGCCAGGTGATGCGGTTCGTCCAGGTGGCGCTGCGCTGGGTAGCTTGGCGGGAGATGACGACGAGGACGACGACGCACCAAAGCCGCCTCGACCGGTGCGTCTGACCGGAACGATGAAAGCGGTGCAGGTGCCAGCTGCGGCTCCGGCTAAGCCTGCTGCACCACCTCCGCCTAATCGACAGGCACCTCCGGCTGCGAAGCCGCCAGCGAGCCCGCCCAAAGCTGCACCACCTGCACCAGTCGCTGCGCCGCGTCCTGCTGCTGCACCAGCAGCACCGCGACCGCCAGCCGCTGCCCCGGCGCCAGCGAAGCCTGCCCCGGCCAAGCCCGCACTACCAAGCCTGGCCAAGTCAGAGCCTGAGAGTGGCGAAGCCACCGTGATGATGGCGCAGCCGATGCCTGGCATGTTTGGAATGCCTGCAGCATCGAGCTCTGCGGCGGATGCGGCCTTTCTTGCGGATGACCTTTCTGGAACTGAGCGGCGCGCGCGTGAAGCGATGCGACAGCCTGCTCCGGTCAGAAGTGCGCCTGTGCCTGCCAAGCCTGCGGTAGCAGCGTCGCCGCCAGCTGACAATGAGTCGACCCGGATGATGGAGCCGGGACAAATTGTGATCCCTGGGCCTCCAGGCGGGGCGCGCAACGAAGAAGCGACGCGCATGTTCTCAGTACCCAGCGGGGACGATCCGAAGCCCGCCGTGGGGGCTGGGTCGGGCGTGGGGGAATCGACGCAGATCTCGGATAGCTCGGCGCTGGCCGACTTTCTAAATGCGGGCGGGGCCAAGAAGTTTGGGGGGCCCGAGGCGACGCAATATAGCGAGAGTGGCAAGCCAAATCGCAAAAAGCCCGTCGCTGATGTCAAAGCGAGGACGCGGGCCAAGGTGACGCCGCTCGACCCGGCGCGTCTTTTAGCGCAAGCCGAGGCTGCCGAGCGCAAAGCCGCTGATCACACGGGCATCGGCTCGATCGACAAGTTTTTGGAGAAGTCGGGACTGATCAGCGTGCCCAGCTTGGGCGACGATGTGCCCGCCGAAGGCACGATGGTAGGTCGGTTCCTGGGCTTTGTCGGGCTGGGTGAAAAAAGCGGCCTGATGTCGGTCGCCAACGTCGGCAAAGACCCTGCCGAGGAAGCCTGGGATGCGGTCAAGCAGTCGCCGCTGCTAAACGGCCTGAATCCGCAGTTTATTACCGACGCGATCAAGAGCGGGGACCTGAAGCTGCTGACGCCGGGCCGCGACATGCTGCTGGAAATGGACGGGCGCGCGGTGCTGCTGATGGAAGGGCAGGTGGCGCTGGCGCGGTTTCGTCCCGATGTACTAGATCGTGAGCGACGGGCGCAGCGAGCCCACAAGCCGGGCGACAAAAAGGGTGAAAAGCGCGAGGTCAAGCGCCGTCAGGAAGTCGGTCCGCTCATCCGCATGTGCGAGAGTAACCTCGGCCTGTTTAGCGAGGGCGATCTGGTCAGCATCGAGGCCACCGGTCAGGAATCCGTCGGGCTGGCTGCGTACTCGGTGACACCGATTCGGGCACTTTCGATTTCGCTGCAGCGGCTGGATGTGTGGCGTCGCACCTATCACTTCTTTGGCGAGCGTGTGCGACGAGCCGCCGATGCTGCGCGCAGCCGCTTATCGGTAAGTACCGGCGCGCGCGGCCTGGTCGCTGACTTTTTTGTGCGTCACGGTCTATCGGTGGCGATGTCGCTGCGCGTGCGCGAGCTGGACAAGTGCATCGAGTGTTACGAGTGCGAAAAAGCCTGCGAGCAGCGCTACGGCGTCAAGCGCTTGTCGCTAAACGGCAAGGTGCTGGGCGCGCTCGACTTTGTGGACTGCTGCCACACCTGCGTCGATCAGCGCTGCATCGATCCGTGTGCCTACGACGCCATCAAGTTTGATACCGAGCGCAAAGAGGTCGTCATCCTCGAGGATGCGTGCATTGGCTGCTCGCTGTGCGCGCTGGCTTGTCCGTACGACGCCATCGAGATGCACGAGATGGACGACAAGCCGCTTTTGCAGCTGCGTCTACAAAAAGAGAACAAGCTCGGCTTTGGCGAGGGCAAGCCGCGTAAAGCGAAGCTGCGCCGCATCGCCAGCAAGTGCGACCACTGCGTAAACTACGAGGACCAAGCCTGCATCAGCGCCTGTCCCACCAGCGCTCTTTTGGAGATCCCACCCGAGGCGGCTTTCGTCGAGCGTACCGACGCGATGTCCGACGCGGCCAAGGGCGGCTTTGAGCACTCGGTGCTGTTTGACGTCAACCAGCTGTTTGATCCGAAGAAGTTTTACAAAGGACTCAGCGAGGAAGACGACAAGGGGAAAAAGCCGGAGCGCTCGTTTACCACCGGCTGGCTGTGGGCGCTGGGCATTCTGGGTGTGCTGTGCTGCATCGCCGAGATCGTGCTGCGCAAATACTTCCCGGAGCTGTCTGGCCAGTTTTACTACAACACGCAGTACGGCGGTCTCGACGCCGACATGGCGCTGGAAAACGTCGAGTTCCGCGCTACTGACTCGCTGGCGCAGTGGATGGGATATGTCGGCGCGACGCTGATGTTCTCGTCGATGTTCTACTCGGGGCGGAAGTGGATTCCGGGCTTTAAGCGGCTGGGGTCGCAGCGCGGCTGGTTTGACTGGCACGTCTGGTCAGGCTCGGTGGGCCCGATGCTGGTGATGTTGCACACGGCGGGCAAGCTGGATAACTGGGTCTCGCTGGCGGTGTGGTCGATGGTGGCGGCGGTGGTCTCGGGCCTGGTCGGGCGCTACATCTCGACTGAGCTTCCTGATCTTGCGTCTCAGGCCTCGCTGAAGGTGCTCGATCTGGAGCGCAAGATGGCCGAGCTGCGCAATCGCCACGCTGGCGTCAATGTCGCCGACCGCTTCTACGACGCGCTGCGGAAAAACTACGCCCGCGTAAATGACCCCAAGATGTCGGGCGTGCGCGCCGGAATGTTGGCGATGTGGATGCTGTTCCTGGACCGCTTGGCGCGACCCTTCCGCGCGTCGATGCTGCGCTTCCGGCTAAACGGCATCAAGGATCACAAAGCCCGCACCAAAGTGGCGCGCGTCGCGACCGATCTGGCGCTGTTAGAGTGTCACCGCGTCCTGCTGCCGCGCATCGAGCCGATGTTCCGTGAGTGGAAGGTCATCCACATCCCGTTCGCCATCGTGCTGACCATCCTGGGCGGCATCCACATCTTCATCGAGCTAACCCGCTAATCCTCCCGCTGGCGCGTTGTCCTTCCTGCTGCGCAGTCTGCGCGCACTTTAGACTTCACTTTTTGAGCTGATTGCTTCTCATCGCAAGTCATCTGCTGTTGCGCTAGCGAGCACGACTGTCGTCGCAGGTTAAGCATTTGATCTGTTTACTATTTCGCGTCCGCGCGGCATCTAAGAGCGACATGCGTTACCTCATTGCGATCGGTCTGCTCCTGGTGCTGCTGGGAGGCCTTGGTGCTATTAAGTTCAAACAAATCTCCGGGCTGATTCAGTCGGGAAAACAGATGGAGGAGCAGGGTCCGCCGCCGGAGCCGGTGGGCACCACGGTGGCTCGTCAGGACTCGTGGGAAGAGACGCTGGCGGCGGTGGGCAACGTGGTGGCCGCGCAAGGAGTGGCGGTAAGCAACGAGTCGCCCGGCGTCGTCACCGCGATTCGCTTTGAGTCAGGCGCGCTGGTGCGAGCCGGACAGGTCTTGGTCGAGCTTGATACCAGCGTCGAAAAGGCCCAGCTGGCCTCGGCGCAGGCACGCAAGACGCTGGCCTCGGTCAGTGCGGGTCGCTCGCGTCAGCTGGTGGTGCGCTCGGCGATCTCCAAAGCGCAGCTGGATGGCGATGAGGCGCAGCTCTCGACTTCGCGCGCGGACCTGGAGGCGCTGCAGGCGCAGATTGCGCGCAAGACGGTACGGGCGCCGTTTTCGGG
>JAGNNG010000279.1 GCA_017990795.1 Deltaproteobacteria bacterium | reverse complement strand
TGCGCGAGCAGCAGGTCCGGCGCGTGCGCTTGCAACGCCCCCAGCGTCACTCCTTTGGGCAGCGCGACCGTCCACAGCTTCGCTCCGGTCTGCGCCTGCACCGCCGTCACCGCGCTGCCTGAGGGCGACACAATAAACACTTGGTCCTCGATGCGGACGGGCTCGGTGCCGTTGGTGTCGTGCGCCCACACCACCGGTAAGCTGGGCAGGCGGCTGGGATCAAACTTAGAGAGCGGGACCTGCTCGGCCAGCGACGGGTGATGTAGCAGCCCAGCGAGCGCCGTCGCTAGGAACCACCAGCAAGGGTGAAGGTGCGGGCGGGCGGGCGGCTTCCGCTGGGCGCTAGCTGGCAGCTGCTGGGAGCTAAGTGCGACCATGAGCGCAGTTCCTCGGTGTCGTCGGTATGAAGCGCGGTGGGCCGATTATCGCGCGTTTGGCACCGGCTCGGCGTGATTTCCTCCTCGCTGGCGGCTTTATTGGCGCGGGTCTGCCGTGATATACCTGGGAGATGACTGCACATTCTCCTTCTTCTGCTCCTGGTTCCGTTGGCGCTGGTTCTGGTTCTGGTTCGGGGCAGGTCGGTGCCGCGCGTGTGCGCAGCCTGTTTTTGGACTACTTTCAAAAGCACGGTCACCAGATCGTGCGCAGCTCGCCGCTGGTACCGTCGGACCCGACGCTGCTGTTTACCAACGCCGGCATGGTCCAGTTCAAGGACGTCTTTACCGGCCAAAAAAAGGTCGAGTACGCCCGCGCCGCCACCAGCCAAAAGTGCGTCCGCGCTGGCGGCAAGCACAACGACCTAGACAACGTCGGGCGCACCGCGCGTCACCACACCTTCTTCGAGATGCTCGGCAACTTCTCGTTTGGCGACTACTTCAAAGCGGGGGCGATCGAGCTGGCGTGGGAGCTTCTGACCAAAGAGCTGGCGCTGGACCCCAAGCGGCTGGTGATCTCGGTGTTTGGCGGCGATGCATCGGTGAAGCTGGGGCCCGACGACGAAGCGCGCGCGCTGTGGAAAAAAGTCACCGGCTTTTCCGACGACCGCATCTTCGGGCTGGGGCTTAAAGACAACTTCTGGATGATGGGCGACACCGGGCCGCAGGGTCCGTGCAGCGAGATTCACTACTACCTGGGCGAGGGCACGCCCGACCCCTCGACGTTTGGCGAGGAGCCCGCTTCCGACGGCACCGGCTGGATGGAGATCTGGAACCTGGTGTTTATGCAGTTTGAGCGCAAGACCAAAGACGCGCCGCTGACGCCGCTGCCCAAGCCCTCGATTGATACCGGCGCGGGGCTTGAGCGCGTGTCGCTGGTGTGCTCCAGCGGTCCGGGTCGCACCAGCAACTACGACACCGACCTGTTTGTGCCGCTGATTCAGACCGTGGCCGATGCCGCCAAGCTGAAGTACGGGCGCACCGATAGCGAGCAAGATGTCGGCATGCGCGTGCTGGCGGATCACTGTCGCGCGACGGCGATGCTGATCTCTGATGGCGTGCTGCCGTCCAACTTGAATCGTGGCTACGTGCTGCGCAGCATCATGCGCCGCGCGATTCGTTACGCCGTGCGCCTGGACCTGCCAGCGGGCTTTTTTGCAACGCTGTGTATGCAGGTCACAGACCTTCTGGGCGGCATCTATCCCGAGCTTTACAGCGCCAAGAGCCTGATCGAAAAAGCCGTCAATGCCGAGGACGAAGGCTTCCGCAGCACCATCCACCGCGGCCTGCGCCTAATCAGCGAGTATCGCGGCCAAGCTGCAGCCAGCGCGGATGACAAAGCCAGCGCTGATGTACTGCCGGGCAGCGTTGCGTTTCAGCTGCACGACACCTACGGCTTCCCGCTGGACTTAACGCAAGTAATCGGTCGCGAGCAGGGCTTTACCGTCGATGAGACCGGCTTTGCCGAAGAGATGAAAAAGCAGCGCGAGCGCAGCAAGTTTGCGGGCAGCGGTGATCACGCGGTGTCCACCAGCTACCACGCGCTGCGCGATGCGCACGGGGCCACGACGTTCACCGGCTACGGACGCGGCGCAGCAGGCGAGCAAGGCACGGGTCACGTCCTGGCGCTGTTTGTCGCCGGAGAGAGCGTGGCCTCCGCAACCGTAGATGCGGCCAGCGGGGAGCCGGTTGAGGTCGAAGTAGTGACCGATCGCACGCCGTTTTATGGACGCTCAGGCGGTCAGGTTGGCGACACGGGAGAGATCACCGCAGGTGGTGGTGCCAAGCTGACGGTGCTGGACACGAACAAGCCGCTGGCAGACTTGTTTGTTCACAAAGCGCGGCTGTTAAGCGGTCGCATTGTCGTCGGTGAAGAAGTCTCGATGCAGGTCGATGGCGCACGCCGCAATCGCACGCGCTGTAACCACAGCGCCACCCATCTTTTGCATCATGCGCTGCGCAGTGTTCTGGGCGAGCACGTCACGCAGAAGGGCAGCTATGTCGGCCCGGACAAGCTGACGTTTGACTTCTCGCACTTTGCTTCGCTGTCCGCGCAGGAGCTGGCGCAAGTGCAGCAGCTGGTCAACGCCGCAATCCGCAAAAACGACGGCACCAGCGAGACCGAGTCGAGCTTTGACGAAGCTCGTGCAGCTGGCGTGATGGCGCTGTTTGGCGAAAAGTACGGCGACCGCGTGCGCGTCATCAAGCTCGGCACTTCGGTCGAGCTCTGCGGCGGTACGCACGTGGGTCGCACTGGTGACATCGGCCTGTTGCAGATCATCAGCGAGACCGGCATTGCCAAGGGTGTGCGTCGCATTGAAGCAGTGACCGCAGAAGGTGCCGAGGCGCTGATCGCGCAGCGAGAAGCCCAGCTTACCGAGGCTGCAGAGCTTCTGCGCGCGGGCTCGACCGAGGTGGTAGAGCGGGTGACTCGCCTGCTGGAAGATCTGAAAGGCAAAGACAAAGAGATTGCCGCGCTGCAGAAAAAGCTGGCGGCATCAGGCAGCAGCGGCGGTCTTGCCGAAGAGAAGCAAGTCGGTGACTTGAAGGTCGTGATTCGCCGCATCGATGGCACCGATCCGAAAGCGCTGCGTGAAGTAGCAGAGTCACTGCAAGGCCAACTGCATGCGTCAGTGCTGGTGCTGGGCAGTGCGCTTGACGGCAAGGTGTCGCTGGTCGTTGCCGTCGACAAAGCGCTGGCAAACGCAGGCAAGGCGCATGCAGGCAAGCTAGTGGGTAGCTTGGCGGCGCTGGTTGGTGGCAAAGGCGGCGGTCGCCCCGACATCGCGCAAGCAGGCGGCAGTGATCCGGACAAACTAGACGAAGCGCTGCGGAGCGTGTTTGGCTTGATCTAGCGCGCAGCTAATCTTGCAAAGAGCCTGACCGGTCACGCGGGTCAGGCTCTTTTTTTGTGCACGTGGTACTGATCCAGTAGCTACACGTGCGGCTTCCTGATGCGCTAAGTACCGACGGAAAGCGCGCGCTTTTCTTGCGCTGTTCGGCCCAAAGAAACAGCAGCAACTTGCACACCTAGCTCTTCACTAATGGCAGCCAAGTACGCTTGCGCTGCAGCGGGCAAGCCGGGTTCGCTAAAGCTCTGCAGCGCACGATAGTGTGGACGAAGCTGCTGCAAAAAGTGGGTCTGCTGTGCTGCTGCTTGTGTAGTTGTTTCACTGGTTGGTGGTAGCGGCAGCGTGCGGTGTAAGACGCCACTCTGATCAATGTATCCATCGGCAAGTTGCAGCGAGGTCTGTCCTGCAAGTCGATCCAAACAAGTGATGATCAGCGAATCGATCCCGCGTGCGCTGGCAGAAGTAAACCGTACATCAGTGGGACTAGCTGTAGCTTGCGCGTGTGCCACTACCTCCAACGCATAGCGCGCGAGTACCGCATCAAAATGGCCCACGCGAAACGGTCCTTGCCAGGGTCCGCTGCCATTGTGTGGGTCTGGAAGCTGGGCAATTAGCTGGGCATCTTCCGTCGGTAGTGGACCGGCGCCATGGCGAGTGGCATAAGCGCGTAGCACGCCGATGTGTTTTGGCTGCGTGTCCAC
>JAGNNG010000280.1 GCA_017990795.1 Deltaproteobacteria bacterium | reverse complement strand
ATGACCTGATTGCGCGCTATGGCGGCGGGGCTCCGGCCAAGCCGGGGAGCCGACCTCCTGCGCCGCCCGCTCCACCTGCAGGCCGTCCGGGGACGCGACCGCCACGACCTCCTGCGGGGGCCACCGGGGCAGCCGTCGCCGGTACGGGCACTCCGCCTGCTGCCGATGCCGCTGTCGCTCAGGCCGCTGCAGAGGCCAACGTCCCCGAGGTCAAGATCGACTTCCCGGGCATGCTGCGACGCAGTGGCCTCTCTGACGAGGAGCAGGGGCGCATCGAAAAAGCGCTGACGCTGCTGCACACCCTGCCCGCAGAGACGCCGATCGAGATCAAGCGCCAGATCGTAGGCGCCTCGCTGCAGGCGTTCGGCTTCCCGATCGACCAGATTATCGAGTCCGCCGCGCTGCACCTAAAGGCGCTGGACAAGCACATCAAAGAAGGTCAGACGCAGACCCAGGCGCTGCTAGAGCAGTCCAACCGCCGCATGGCAGAGCTGCAGCAGGAAGTGGCCCGCGTGCAGCAGGTCATGCAAGAGCAGCTGGCGCAGCAGCAGGGCCTGACCGCCTCGTGCAACCGGCAGAAGCTGCGCGTCCAAGAGGTGCTCGATTTTTTTGGTCGCGAGGCGATGGAGCGCGTCGCCCAGACCTCGGTCAAGCTACGCGACAAGCTGCAGGAGTCGTAGCGCCACGGCCAAACTAGTGCTTCTCTTATTTTTTTGCGGGTGAAGCCCTGGCACGCGAGCCGGCCCCGCACTAACTTTCTGGCACATCAATCGCATGAGGGCGGGACCTTGCCGCCCCACGCCCAAGGAGCTTTCGGAATGTCGGTATTTGGTCGCATCGCGAACTTGTGGAAGGGCTTTATCAACCTGTGGATCTCGGATGTCGAAAAGGATCACCCCGAGATCGCCTACGAGAACGCCATCAACTCGATGATCGAGAAGTACTCGGCGCTAAAGCGGGCGACGGCTGCGATCATTCGCCGCCGTGAGGAAGTGTCCGAGCGGCTGGCCTCGCAGCAAAAAGAGCTGGCGCAGGTAAACGCCGACCTAAACGCCGCCATCGAGACCAACCAGGACGATCTGTCGGTGGTGCTGATCCAGAAGAAGAACATCCTGGAAGCGAGCATCGCCGAGCTGTCCGCTGATGCCGACTCGGCGCAGAAGGATGCCGAGAGCGCCAAGTCGTCGCTGATCTCGGTGCAGAACGAGATCAAGAAGCTGAAGGCCGAAAAAGAGAACATGATCGCCAAGATGGCGTCGGCTCAGGCGCGGATGCGGATTCAAGAGCAGCTCGATGGCCTGTCGGTGGATGCCGAGGTCAAGGCGCTGGACAACGTGCGCACGCACATCAAGACCCAGGTCGCGCAGGCCAACCTCAACAAGGAGCTGGGCGAGACCAACCTGGATACGCGCCTGGCAGCGCTGCGTCAGGGCTCGGGCGATGTCACGGCCAAGTCGCAGCTGGCAGAGATGAAAGCAGCGGCAGCGGCCAAGAAAGCCGGCCTGAAGTCGATGTAGAGCCTGCGCGGTCCTTTGCTGCACCAGCACTGGACCGCCAGCAGCCAACCGGCCCGGGCGGCCTGGGCTTTAGCCCTGCGCCGCCAAGTTTTTTTGACCGTCAGACGATCTTATTCTGACGAGGTACATGTGCGCTGCGCAGACGCTGCCCAGCGCGGAGAAAACGCCATGAAACTGACGCCGTTTGCCAAGATCTTTATCTCTCTGATCATCCTGTCGGTGGTCGGCTATGTGCTTTTCACCAAGCGCGACAACCTGCAGCAGTGGGCCAACACCAGCCAGGGAGCCGGCGGCAAGTCGGATGGCAAAGACCCGAGGCCGCCCGAGAGCGTGACGCCCGCAGGCATTGGCAAGGATGACTTTAGTGGCCTGGCCGCCGCGCGCGAAGCCGGCAAAAACGGCGTCACCGGCATCGCCAAGACCAACGTCGGCGCGGGCAAGCTCGGGCGCAAGCTGGTGGTCGGCATCAACACCTGGGCCGGTCACGCCCCGGGCATCATCGCCAACGGCGGACTAGCTGGCGGCGATGTGAACTCGATCTACCTAAAGAAGTACGGCCTGGACGTCGAGTTCAAGCTGCTGGAAGACCCGCAGGCCAAGCTGGCGGCGTTTATCAAGGGCGACATCGACATCATGTGGGACACCGTCGATTCGTGGTCGCGTGAGGCGTCGGCGCTGGCCGAGCAGGGCAAGGGCGGCAAGGCGATCCTGCAGCAGGACTGGTCGCGCGGCGGTGACGGCATCGTCTCGCTACAGACCATCAAGAGCGTCGAGGATCTGAAGGGCAAAAAGATTGCGACCACGCGCTACACGCCGTCGCACTGGCTGCTGCTGTACATGCTGTCGCAGTCAGGCCTGACCGCTGCCGACCGCGCCGAGATCGACAAGAACCTGGTCTTTACTGCCGAAGCGCCGCTGGCCGCTGCTGCTTTTAAGGCCAAGTCGGTCGACGCAGCCGTGACCTGGGAGCCGGATCTGTCGGGCGCAGTGAAGGCTCGTCAGGATGAGGCGCACGTGCTGGTCTCGACCGCCGCGGCGACCAACGTCATTGCCGACTGCTTGGTCGCGCAAAATGAGCTGCTGCAGAAGTCGCCCGAGACGCTGGTGGCGTTTGTCCACGGCTGGTTTGACGGCATCGAGTTTATTGGCCGCGACCCCGCGCAGTCCTACCAAGTGGTCGGCAAGGCGCTGAAGCTGTCCGAGGACGATGTGTCGGGCATGCTGTCGGGGATGAAGCTGACCTCGTTTGCGGACAATGCGCTGTTCTTTGGCCTCGACGGCAACAAGTCGCAGTTTGACGCGCTGTTTAACACCGCGTTTGTGGTCTGGCGCAAGCAGGGCGTCATCAGCAAAGCCATCGACGCCAAGGACTTTGTGGACACGCGCTTCGTCGCGGCTCTGGCCGAGAGCTACCCCGGTCAAAAAGTCGTCGAGCAGTTCAAGTTCGACCCCAAAAAGAAGATCGACCCCGCCAAGGAGCGCGCCATCGTCAACAAGTCGCTGACGATCTACTTTACGCCGGGCAGCGACCAGATCATGGCTGGCTCTAACTTCGTGCTCGACTCGCTGGGCGACACCATGACGGCGTTTGGTAACACCTATCTGCAGATCGAAGGCAACACCGACAACACCGGCTCTAAGTCAACCAACCGCACGCTGTCGGCCAAGCGCGCCGATGCCGTGAAGGAATACCTGACGCAGAACCACAAGATCGACGAGAAGCGGTTTAAGACCATCGGACACGGCTCGGAAAACCCGGTTGCGCCCAACGCCACCGAGGCGGGCCGCCAGCAGAACCGCCGTACCGACATCAAGGTCATCCTGAACGTGCAGTAATGGCGGCGGACTCCCAAAGCCAAAAAAGCCAGAGCAGTGCTGCTCCTTCGCCAGCTGTAGCCTCGGCGAAGGCGGCAGCACCACCCGGCGCAGCTGAGGCGCAGCCAGTCGCCAGCAGCGCCCCAGTGACCGCAGCAGAGGGCCGGAAAAAGTCGGCGCCGCTGCGCTCCCGGGAGCCGCTGTGGTCGCTGCGCAAGCCGCTGCCCAAAGATGTCCAGCTGTGGGTCGGCCTGGCGCTGCCACTGCTGATCCTGGGGCTGTGGGTCGGCCTAACGACGGGTGCCAAGCCGGTGGTGGGAGCGCTGTTTTTGCCTTCTCCCATCGACGTACTGAAGGTGCTGGTCCGCGACCTGATCCTGGGCAAGGTGATGACCGACAACGGTCAGCTGGTGACGGTGCGCGTGCTTTTGGATGCGGCGATGGTGTCGTCGCTGCGCATCTCTGTCGCCTTTGTGGTGGCGACGGTGGTCGCGCTGCCGCTGGGCATCCTGATGGGCGCCTTTGAGCCAATCAATCGCCTGATCGACCCAGTGATGGCGCCGCTGCGCTATATGCCGATCTCGGCTTTTATTCCGCTGACGATCCTGTGGTTTGGCATCGGCGAAGGCCAAAAGATCGCGTTTTTGTTCCTGGG
>JAGNNG010000278.1 GCA_017990795.1 Deltaproteobacteria bacterium | reverse complement strand
CTACGGTGTGCTTTTCTAGATCCAGACGCGCATCGATGGCGCCGCGATCGACCTGATCTTTTAGCTCCATCAAAAAGTCGAGCGCGCGCTTTTCATCGACGGAGATTTGCAGCGGCAAGCGAAACCCGGCGCGTCGTCCGCGCAGATACGTCTGCAGATCCGCCGCCACATCGCCCGAGTGCCCGAGTGCCCGAACTTTTTGCAGCAGCGCTTGCTCGTCGACGCGTAGGCCGAGCTCGCGCCAGGTGGCTTGGGCATGCTCGCGACCGATGCGCAGCTTAGCGCGCTGGCTTAGGAAGCGCTCCGAGACGGTGTGGATCTTTTCCGGCAGGTTGGCAAAGGACAGGGCCCCCAGCGGCTCGCCGTCCAGGTACACCCCGGGCACGGTGTTTTGCGCGTTCCGGTGCGACAGGTACAGGCCCCAGCCGGTGGCAGTCACGGCCAGCGTCAGCGTCACGGCTACGGTCACGACGGCAGCCAGCGGCCAGCGCGGACGAGGCGGAGGACTTGTCGTCGCTGCAGCCGGCAGCGCGGCTGTTGAGGAATCTAAAACCGGCTCACTAGGAAGGCTTGACTGCGTCATCTTGGGGATGGCTCATAGCGCGATCCGGGGACAAAAGCCAAGGTACGTACTTGGGCAGTCGCAGCCGCATTTTGGGCGCTTGTTTGGCAGGACCCCACATCCGTCGTTGCTTCGAGGAATGCCGCGGCGTAGATTCGGGCTGTGGCCTCGCTGCAAGAGCTTCTTACTCGCGTCTCAAGCTATCAACCCGGTGCCGATCTGGAGCCGATCCAGCGCGCTTACGCTTTTGCCGAGAAAGCGCATGCTGGCCAGTTTCGTCGCTCTGGCGATCCGTACGTCGT
Source organism: Deltaproteobacteria bacterium (assembly GCA_017990795.1). Taxonomy (GTDB): domain Bacteria; phylum Myxococcota_A; class Polyangia; order Palsa-1104; family JAEUJZ01; genus JAGNNG01. Next base: position 3,127 of record JAGNNG010000278.1, on the reverse strand, counting down.
CCACCCGCTTAGCGTCGCCTGCATCATTGCCGAGCTAAAGCTAGATATCGGGTCGATCTGCGCCGGCCTTTTGCACGACTGCGTAGAAGACACCAGCGCCACCGTCGACGACATCAGCAAGCTGTTTGGCACCGAAGTCGGCTTTTTGGTCGAAGGCGTGACCAAGCTCGGCAAGGTTCCCTGGCACACCCGCGAAGAGGCCCAGGCCGAGAACTTCCGCAAGATGCTGCTGGCGATGGCGCGCGACATCCGCGTCATCCTGATCAAGCTGTGTGACCGCGTCGACAACATGCGCACCATGGCCGCGATGCCGCCCGAGAAGCAGGAGCGCATCGCCCGCGAGACCATGGACATCTACGCGCCGCTCGCCAACCGCTTGGGTATCCAGTGGATCAAGGTCGAGCTGGAGGACCTATCGTTTCAGTACCTGCACGCCAAGGAATACGCTGAGCTAAAACATAAGCTCGACACGTTCTTCGCCGGGCGGCAGGCCTATATCGACGACGTCATCAAGATCCTGTCCGAGGAGCTGGCCAAAAACGAGATCGAAGCCAAGGTCACCGGTCGCCCCAAGCACATGTGGTCGATCTACCAAAAGACCGTCAAGACCGGGCGCGAGCTCGAGCAGCTGTTTGACATCGTGGCGTTTCGCGCCGTCGTGGGCTCGGTGCGTGACTGTTACGGGGCGCTGGGCGTAGTGCACACCAAGTGGACGCCGATTCCGGGGCGCTTTAAGGACTTTATCGCGCTGCCCAAGCCCAACATGTATCAGTCGCTGCACACCAGCGTCATCGGGCCCAAGGCCGAGCGCATCGAGGTGCAGCTGCGCACCGCCGAGATGCACCGCATCGCCGAGGAAGGCATCGCGGCGCACTGGAAGTACAAAGAAGGCAAGCTGCACGGTCCCAGCGAGAGCGACGAGAAGAAGTTTGCGTGGCTGCGCCAGCTGATGGAGTGGCAAAAGACGCTGTCGGACCCGACCGAGTTTATGGAGACGGTCAAGGTCGACCTGTTTGCCGAAGAGGTCTACGTCTTTACGCCCAAAGGTGACGTGAAGTCGCTGCCGACGGGGGCGACGCCGGTGGACCTGGCGTTCTTGATTCATACCGAGGTCGGCAATCGCTGCTCTGGGGCGCGCGTAAACGGCCTGATTGTGCCGCTGCGTTACAAGCTGCGTAATGGCGACACCGTCGAGATCCTGACCAGTCCGAACCAGCGTCCGAACAAGGACTGGCTGAAGTTTGTAAAGTCCTCGTCGGCCAAGACCAAGATTCGGCACTACATGCGCACCGAGCAGCGCGAGCGCAGCAAGGCCCTGGGCCGCGACCTGCTCGAGCGCGAGATGCGCAAGCACGACCTGAGCTTCCAAAAAGCAGAGAAGTCCGGTGACTTGGTGCATGCCGCCAACGAGCTGCGCGTGCAGAGCGTCGAAGACATGCTGATGAACGTCGGCTACGGCAAGCTGCTGCCCGCTGATGTCGTCGACCTCCTGCTGCCCGAGGAGCAGCGCAGTGCCACCCCGCGGGAGGAGGAGCCGTCGCGCACGGCGGCTCTGGCCAAGCGCTCGCCGGGTCTGCGCTCGCCGGGCATTCAGGTCGCGGGCGAAGGCGATGTGCTGGTGCGTTTTGCCAAGTGCTGCTCACCGGTGGCGGGCGATCCCATCATCGGCGTGATCACGCGCGGGCGCGGCGTTACTGTGCATGCCGCCGTCTGCGCCACCGCGATGGAGCAGCCCGAAGAGCGCCGCATCGACGTCAGCTGGGATGGTGAGCACAAGAGTGCGCGGCCAGTCTCGGTGCAGGTGGTGTGTACCGACAAGCCGGGTCTGCTGGCGCTGATCTCGCAGACGTTTAATGACCTGGGGCTCAATATCGCGTCGGCCAACTGTCGCGCGCTGGATGACGACCGCGCGGTCAACACCTTCCGCATCAACGTCATCGATGTGGATCAGCTGCACAAGGTCATCCGCGCGCTGCAGAAGATTCAAGGCGTCTCGGCGGTGCAGCGCATCTAGGCCGGGGCGGGTCAGCGGTGCCTGCTAGCCCCGCGCCGCATACAGCGCCAGCAGCGCCCACGCCGCCAAGAAGCACAGCCCGCCCAGCGGCGTGACCGCGCCCCACAGCCGCTGGCCAGACAGCGCCAGGATGTACAGCGAGCCGGAAAATAGCAGCGTACCCGCAGCGAACAGCGCGCCGCTTACCGGCAATAGGGACGAGGGCGACTCGCCGCTGCGCAGCGTCAGCACACCGATAAGGCACAGCGCCAGCGCATGCACCAGCTGGTAGCGACTGCCGGTCTCAAACACCGCCAGAAGGTCTGGCGACAGCCGCGCCTTGAGAGCATGCGCCCCAAAAGCCCCCGTCGACACCCCGACAAATCCCGAGATCGCACCTAGCAGCAGCCACAAGTTGCGCATCACTGAGTCTCCCTGTTGTGGTTCATTTGAGCGGACGGTGTTTGCTTAAGCAGACGTTGTTTGCCAGCGCAGATGCGGTCTGCTGCGGCAAAGTAGGTTTGCTGCAGCAGCTAAGGTTTGGTGTGGCAGACGGCTACTGGGGTAGGGCGACGACGTCGCTCTCAGGCACCAGGATCTTGGTGGCCCGCGACGAGACTTTGACCAGCAGCGCGCCGCTGGCGGGCACTACGTAGGTCTTCTCGGCGGTGGCGTCGTAGGGGTCTTCCATGACATCGACCAGGCGCGTGCCGGGCGGGAACGGCACGTTCATCTGAGCGTTGCCAAAGCCGGTCTCGCTGGCCTTGTCGTTGTGGACGTTGGTCACCACCAGTACGGTCTTGCCCGCGTAGGTGCGCGAAAAAGCCAGGATGCCCGCGTCGCTGTCCTTGTCGGTGCGGTCGGTGGCCCAGGTGACTTGCAGGTCGCCTCGGCGTAGCGGCGCGTAAGCCCGGCGCAGGCGCGTCAGGCGTGCCACCCACTTGAAGGTGTCGCCGCCCAGGTTGAAGCCGGACTGCGACATGACCTCGCGCTGGGTGGTCGAGCTGCCGCGATAGATGTTGTCGAGCAGCGTGTCAAACAGGCGCTCGCGGTTGGCGGGGTCGTTGCCGCCGGCGTAGTCCTGCTCGGTGCCGTAGTAGATGCAGGGGATGCCGTCCTCGGTCAGCAGCAGGG
>JAGNNG010000277.1 GCA_017990795.1 Deltaproteobacteria bacterium | reverse complement strand
CAGCGGCACCGACAGCACCCGCGCCGGCAGGTCGCCAAAGGTGCGATCGGCCAAGAGGCGCGGCGCCTCACTCATCAGCTGGTCGATACGGCTTAACAGCCCCGAGACTTCGCGCTTACACTCCCACGGCGGTCGCCCGGTCTCGCGCACCATCGTGCTGGTCAGCTGGGGCGCGCAGCGAATCAGCTCGGGCCGCAGCGCATCTAGCGCCGACAGTCGCTGCCCGACGGTAAGCTGCCCCCACGGACGCGCTGCCCGCGACGCTGACACCACCGCTTCGCCGACATCTTCCTCGCCATACGCAAACGTCGCCAGTACATCGCTGGGATCGGCGGGATTTACGCTGTGCAGCTCGCCGCGTACCTGCTGTGGCTTGTAGAAGCGCTCACCGGTCAGGCGGCCCCGGGGCGTGATCTCGGTCCCTCGACTTGCAGTCATCCTTTGCTCTCCGGCTTCTTGGCCTTGGCGGAGCTTGCGCGCCCGCTGCTTCCCCGTCGCTTACGCCGTCCCCCATCGCCCGGCCCATCCCACACCGAGCCGTCCTGGTCAGGATGGGTATCCATCTCACCCGCGACAATCGCCGAGTCGCGTACAAAGTCGGCCCCCACGCCCTCTTTCACTTGGTCGCCGGGGCGGCGCTGGTTCTTGCCTTTTTGCGGCTTAAACTTCTGACCGTGCTTGGGCTCTGCCGGGGTGGTCTGGTCCGGGTCCTTTTGGTCCTCGGACTTGGCGGTGCTTTTCTGCTCGGTAAAGTGGCTGTACAGCCGCTGCACCGCTTCCTGCGAGGCCGGGCTCTGCTGCGGCAAGTCCGCAACCACCGACGGTGCAATCTGCGCCATCGCGGTCCGCTCCTCTTGCAGCAGGCGCGTCTCTTCCGCCCGGCGCTGCTGCCCCACCGACAGCACACCATGCTCGTCCTTGGAGGTCTGCTCCTCGCTCTTTTGGAACGGGTCCACCTCTTTATGCAGCAACTGGTCAAGCATCGGCATAGGGCACCCACCGCGCGGCAGCGCACACGGCTTCGCCCTTATCATCGCCGACTTTGCAGGCGCGCGTAAAACCAAAAACGCGACGCCCGCACAGCCTGCTCACGCTAGCGCCGCCCTCGCCGACCAAGCGTTATTGACTACATTGTCAATAACCACGTTCGCACCTAACAACAGCGCAAGGGGCCAAGGCGCGCGGCCTAAAACCTACAAGTTAGAGCGCACACCAGCGGATTTTTGACCGGGAACGACCGACCGCTTCGACCTTAGGCTTTGGAAGCAGACCCCGGGCCCGAGAGGGTAAGCGCGTAGGCGATGCCGCTTTGGAGGGTGCTACGGGTGGTCAGGCTGCTTAGGTCGGCCCCGATGTGAACCAGGGTCTGCGCAACCTCGGGGCGGATGCCGGTCAAGATGACGTGCGCGCCAAGGAGCCGCACCGCCCGCGCCGCTTGCAGTAGTGCCTGTGCGACATGGGTGTCGACTAGGCGCACGCCGGTGATGTCTAGGATTGCGACCTTGGCCCGCTGCCGCGCCACGCCTTCTAGCAGCGTCTCTAAGATCTCACGCGCGCGGTCCTGATCGATGGAGCCAATCAGCGGCATCGCCAGCACCCCGTCGGCCAGCGGAATCAGCGGCGAGGACAGCTCGCGCAAAGTGGCGCGCTGGGCGTCGATCACTTGCTGCTGTAGCTTGGTGCGCTCCTCGGTGGCGCGCTTGCGGTCGGTGATATCGGTGGACAGGCCACAGACGCCGGTAATCGCGCCGCTGGCGTCGGTCAGCTGAAACTTCACCGTGAAATAGTCGAGGGTGCGACCGGCCTCGTCGGTGCGCTGCTCTTCGTACTCGATGGGCTTGTCGCTGCTTAGGACCTGGCGATCGCTGTCTGCGATCCGCGCGGCCACGTCCGCCGGGAAGATCTCTGCGTCGGTCTTGCCCATGATTTCTGCGCGAGAGCGCCCAGCCGCCACCTCGACCCGACGATTGATCAAGATGTAGCGACCGGCGCTGTCTTTTACGTAAATCAGCGACGGCGAGTTTTCGAGGACGGCGTTTAGCAGGTGCTGGCTCTGACGCAGCGTCTTCAGATCCGTCAGGTGACGGATGCGCATCTCTTGCAGCGTCTGTTCTAGCTGGTGGACGCGGGCCCGCAGCTCGCGCAGCTCGGCATCTTTGGCGGCAAGCTCTGGCGACGGCTGTTCCTTTGGTGCCACGGCAGCGCCAGGCGACGCCCCCACGGACGCGCCCAAGCGAGACGCCCCCGACGGGCTCCCAGAAGGCGACAGGCCAGACGGTGCCTGACCAGACGGTGCCTGGCCAGGCGGGTTTTCAGGATCTTCGATCATAGAGTCCTTGCAGCTGCGGTCCACCTAACGCGAGCAGCACGCGCGCGCTAAGCCTACAGTGTCATTTTTCGCTACTGCACTTTGCAGGTCAACGGCTGGCTTCGGGTTTCTTTACACCGCGCAGGCAAGGCAAGGCCCAGGTTTGCCACAGCTATGGTCGTAGCCATGGTCGTAGCTAGGGTCGAACTCCGGCCCCCTGCAGCATCGCGCCCGCCGGAGCGGTATTTGCCAGCGAGGCGCCACAGCCCTGGTCAAAAGCGGCGCTGCTAAAAAAGTTGCCGCTGGTGGTCATGGTGCCGCCCGAGCAGACGCCGATATGTACAGAGTTACTGACGAAGTTATTGCCCGACAGCTGGTTACCTTTGCTGCCGTAGACCATCAGCGCGTAGGAGTTGTCGTGGACATACGAGTTGGTGAGGGTGATGCCCTGGCCCTCATTAAAGTGGAAGGCACAGTGGCTCTGCGTGACCTCTAGGTGGTCAAACTTGGGGCTGGTGGTGGTGCCCGAGACGACGATCATGTCGACATTGCCGCGCGCGTTATCGATCAGCACGTCGGTCAGCTGCGGCGCGCCACCGATGATCTGCACCGGGGCACTGATCTGATCGACCCCGCGACCGTGAATCACCGACTTGGTGATGGTGCCCGTAGAAGCCAGCGTCAGCGCCGCATCAGAGCGCTCGATCAGCATGTGGTCCACCACGTAGGTGGTGCCCGCCATCGCAAACAGTCCCACCAGGGCATCCCGCAGCTCGATGTACGAGAGTGTGGCCTGGCCGGTGCCCGACAGATTAATGCCAACCCAAGTGCCAGTTCCGCCGTCGACCAAAAACTTCACCGGCTGCGCCGCCGTGCCGGGAATCGCGAGCACGCCCTTGATGCTAAGCAGCTTGCTCGCTTTAACCCGCACCGTCGTACCCGGCTGCACAGTCAAGGTCACGCCCGCAGGCACCAGCGTGTCGTTGTCCAGCAGCACCGTGCCGCTAACCGTGGTGTCTTTGGTCAGCGTCCCCGACAGCGTCATCGTCGCCGGAGGCATCGGATCTGGCATCACCACGGGACCGGGAGTCTGCACCTCCATCATGGTGCCAGCGTCGCCGCAGCCAGCAAGCAGCAGCCCAAATAGCCCAAGCGGCAATAGGATCGACTTTTTCATCGTAGCTCCTTTAAAAATTAGGGTGAGTCTGGTGGCGAGAGGTCGCGCTAAAGCCGCAGGCTTTTAGGAACCGCTCAGGTAAGTAGCCTGAAGGCAGATGTCGCGACATCCATCCCCTAGTTGGATGTCCACTCAGTGATGGTAGCGCACGCGCCACGAGGGCGCTGAGCGATGGTGCTCGACGCGCAAGGCTTGGGCGCAAGCGGGTGGAAAGAAAAGACTGTTTAGGAAGGAGGGAGAGCGGCGCCAAGACACCAGCAGCCCCGCGCGCGGCGATGGACGGTGCCCGCGCAGGACTGGCGCCAAAAGAGGTCAGGTCTTGCTTGGGCCCAGCAGACGTAGACCGGCGGTCTCTTGCTCGGGGGTCAGTCCGGCGCGCGGTTTTTGGCGACGCTCGGCAGGCAGCGCGTTCCACCACGTCAGCGTGTCGAGGATGGTCTGCTTCAAAGGCCGAAAGCGCAGCCCCTTGGCCAGCGCGCGCGCACTTGAGACCTGCGCCATGCCCCGCA
>JAGNNG010000276.1 GCA_017990795.1 Deltaproteobacteria bacterium | reverse complement strand
CACTCTGATGAGAATTGCAGACAGCTTAGGTCGCGGTAACAGTGTCAACACTGGCAGGCGGCGGTGACCCGGGCGGCTTACTTGAGCTGCGCAGCCGCAGCCCCGCCAGCGCCATCCCCAGCAGCACCAACAGAGTCCCCAGATAGCTGCGCAGCTGCAGCGGCGCCTCGCCTGAGACGATGTCGATGCCCAGCGCAATGATCGGCTGCAGCAGACCCAGCATCGACAGCGCCGACAAGTCCAGGCGCTGCAGCAGCCACAGATACAGCGTCCACGCCACCACGCTGCCAATCACCGCCAGATACAGAAGCCCAGCGTGCGCTACCCACGGCACCGCGCGCAGGTCGGGCAACGGCTCGCGGCGCAGCAGGCTAAGCAGCAGCAGCGTCACCGCCGTGTACATCAGAAAGTAGCTGGTCGACAGCTGCGGCGGCACATCCTGGGCCCAGCGCTTCAGCAGCGCGCCATACAGCGGCCAAAACAGCGCCGCCGCCAGCCCCGCCAACAGCATCGCCATAAAGTGCCCGCGCCCCAGGTGTAGGCCGTCGAAAAACATCACCACCACGCCCAACAGCCCCAGCAGCATGCCCAGCATGCGCCGAGGCAGCAGTGGCTCCAGCCCGGCGGCGCGCGCCACCAGCAGCGTAAACAGCGGACTGCTGGCACAGATGACGGCGGTGAGGCCTCCGGTCAGCGTCTGCTCGGCCAGGTAGATGCAGGCGTAGCCGAGGCCATTTAGCACCCCCGCCAGCAGCAGCGCCAAATGCTGCTTCGACCCGCCCGGCAGCCGCAGCACCCCGCGCTTATAGCCGTGAATCCCTAGCAGCAGCAGGGTGGCGATGACGAAGCGCAGCGCCGCTCCCAAAAGCGGTGGATAGCCCTGCAAGCACAAGCGGATCGCCTGCCAGGTCGTCGACCAGCACAGGCACACCACTAGGAAAGCAAACAAGACCACGCACCTTAGGGTACGGAATGCTTGGCTTTATTGGCAACGATCTTCACCTGCACCTGCTGCTCGCGCAGAGGCTGGCGACAGACGTCAAAGCTGGCGGCGCTAGGTCGAAAATGGGCGGGACTTTGAGTACAGGAGCGCGAGAGGCGAAGGCCGGTGGCTCTTAGGCCAAAGCCACCGCTTTGCAGCTAACGCCAGTGACCCGGGGTGTAGCGCCAGTGACGACCCCAGCGCACCCAGTGGGCAGGCTGCCAGGTGCGACCCACTTGGCGAAGCTCGTGGTGACCGCGGACCCAGACGTGACCTTGGCCGGGCTGCCAGGCCCAGTGGCCAGGAATCCACGCATGCTGCGCCGAGGGAGCCATCGGCTCAACCTCATACTGCGGAGGAGGCGGCGGCGCCTCCATCTGCACATCGATCGGCTGCGGCGGCTGATACACAGGCTGCGGTGGCGGCTGATACACAGGCTGCGGCGGCGCGACTACCACCGGCGGTGGCGGCTGATACACAGGCTGCGGCGGCTGATACACAGGCTGCGGCGGCGGCTGATATACAGGCTGCGGTGGCGGCTGATACACAGGCTGCGGCGGTGCCATCACCACTGGCGCGGGGCCGTTTTGCCAGTGTCCGTCATAAAAGACCCACTGGCCGCCTTCGTTTACCCAGCGCGACTGCACCCAGGAGTGACCAGGACGCGGAGCCATCCGGTAGTGCCCGTTGACCCAGATGTAGCGATTGCCGCGCCACATCCAGTGACCCGCCACCCAGACGTGACGTGGCGACGGCGCTACCGGAGTAACCTCTACGCGCATCGGCGGCGGTGCCATGCGAACCCGATACATCGGTCGCGGCGCAAAGATCGGCTGCGCCACGGCCAGCCCCGGCAGCAGCGCGCTGCCAACCACTACAGCCCCAAGCAAGACGGAGCGGAAAAACGTCGGTGTCTTCATAGCCCAAAATTGTAACGCAGCTGCCGCCGACGTAGAAGCCGAGGCGCGTACGCTGGGAAAACCAGCCGAGAAAACTCGGGCCCGCGCTGGTGGCAGCCACCAAAGTAGGGTCGCATTGCACCCACGTGACCGCCGAGCCGCCGCCGTCAAAGCCGCTCCGCTGATTTTGTATCAGTGACGGACACTAGGACGATGCCGCCGCTGCTTCTTGAGCATCCGATGTATAGTGCAACGTGTGCGACAAACGGTCGCAGCACTGTGTTACCTACACAGAAGAAGAAGTGAAGAGGGCCGTCATGACAACATCCGCAGCGACTAGCAGCACTTGGACTCCTCTGTGGACCCGCACTTGCGCGTGGGGCCTTGCCGCTTCTCTGCTGAGCGCGGCAGCTTTTGGCTGCGCCTCTGCACCACGACCGGTTCCGCTTAGCAACCAGCCCGTGGCCTCGGCACAGGCAGCGGGCGTCTCGGTCAGCGTGCCGCGCCTGGACGAGAGTGACTTTCCCGGCGACGTGCTCGACGTCTCTACCGCAGTGCTGGTGGTCATCGAAAACCGCAGCCCGTACGAAATTTTGGTAAACCCCGAGACCTTTACGCTCGGTGAGCCCGGCGGCACCCGCTATAGCCCCATGACCCCCGACCAGCTGGCCCTGCAGAAGGCTGCGCCCGCGCCCAGCCTCAACACCTCCGGCGTCGCCCTGGCTTGGCGCAGTGGAGGACGTAGCAGTGGCAGCTTTGGCGGACGCTCCGGCGGCGTACGCATCGCGGCCCCGGTGTCGCACCGCAGCTCTGGCTTCCGCTCGGCGCCGTCGTATCGCCCCAGCCACTCGTACAGCAGCGGCAGCAGATACGGCTCGCGCTCGTATGGCGGCTACAGCAGTTCGCGACGCTATTACTCCTCGGGAGCACGCGGCTACTACGCTGGACGCCCGTGGTGGGGACGGTCTAACCCATGGATGTGGGGCGCTGGCTATGGGCTGGGCTGGTATGGCAGCAGCGTGTGGTGGAACGGCCCGCAGTATGAGAACTGGACTCGCACCGATGCCTCGCAGCTAGCGCTACCGGCCAGCCGACTACCGCCAGGAGGCCGCACTGGTGGCTTTCTGTACTTCCCGAAGATGGAAGGCGACGGCGCAGCCCTCTCGCTGCAGTGGCAGGTCCGCGACGCCTCTGGCCAGCAGGTCATGGGCGACATCCAGGTCGACCTCGAGCTGACCGGTGACTAAGCCGTGATGGCGCAGCCTCTTACAACCCATCGTCCCATGGCGCGCGCGCTGGCAGCAGGTCTGAAGCTGCTGGTACTGCTGCTGGTGTGCGCGTGTCAGCCTGCGACCCCGACCGGAAACCCTCGGAAGCTGTGGATCAACTACTCGCAGCGCGAGATCGACCTAGTGCTGGTGGACTACGAGCCGCCGCTGTTTTGAGCACCCGGCGTGAGGGTCGGTGACTCTCCTTCGACGATTGATGCTGCCTACACCCTGCGCGAAGGGATTGCCGCCGGTCCGTGGACCCTTGTCGGCGACGGAATCATCGCAGGCGACGGCGTAACCAATGTCACCGTGCAGTTTGAGGTGCGCTGGCGCAAAGCCGGAGCGCTGACCGACGCGGACGACCTGGTGATTACCAAGGCGCAGAATACGTTTCAGCGTGACCTGAACAACAAGTTCTCGGCGGTGCCGTTTAAGACCACGGTGCCGGGCCTGGCCGCCCCTGCCCAAGCCGGAGACCTGCTGGTGCTGCGGATTGTCGCTTTGCGCGGTGACTCGGGAGCGGTATATATCCTCAACGGAGACGGCCAAAAGACCAATGGGGAGATCCCACGTCTAGAGCTACCGCCGGCCAGCAGTCCGTAACCGTGCTCGGCCCGTCGCGGCGCTGCTGCGGCTGGCAAATTGCCCCGTCTGCTCACCTCTACGAACCTCTGTCAGCTTCCACAAAAGGGACACACCAGCTAAGCCATGCCATCCCGCTACTTCCGCGTTCCGCTGTCTGAGATCGGTTACGTCCGCATGATCGTCGATGCCTACGATGGGCTGGCGGCAGTGCGCTCGCTGGGTCACGACCGGGGCGAGATCGAGTGGCTGGTCGGCGAAG
>JAGNNG010000275.1 GCA_017990795.1 Deltaproteobacteria bacterium | reverse complement strand
CCACACCTTCAGCGTGCGATCCCCTGAGCCCGAAACGACCCGCCGACCATCGGGCAGCAGCACACATGCGGTCACAAAGTCGCTGTGTCCGCGCAGCATCAAAAGCTCGGCGCCGCTGTCCAAATCCCACACCCGCAGCGTGCTATCGCGAGCACCTGAAATCACACGTTTTCCGTCGAGCAGCGCGGCGATACAAGTGACCTGTGCAGTGTGGCCTTCAATCACCCGCAACTCGCTGCCATCGCTTAGATCCCACACGCGCAGCGTCTTGTCCCATGAGCCCGAAACCGCCAGCTTGCCACCCGGAGGCAGCGCACATGCGGTGACAAACCAGTCGTGCCCAGTAAGAGTGCGCAGGAGCTGTCCGCGCTCTAAGTCCCACACCCGCAGCGTCTTGTCCCATGAGCCCGAAAGCGCCAACTTTCCGTCGGCAGACACCGTACACGAGGTCACCAGGTCGGTATGCTCTTTCAAGGTCAAGAACGCGTGGCCACCGGCAATGTCCCACAGCTTCAGCGTCCGATCCGCCGAGCCGGTGAGCACTCGCAGCTGCCCCGGCAACATCACACACGAGCTTACCGCTGCCGAGTGTCCTTGCAGCGTTGCCAGCTCTTGGCCTGCGGTCAGGTCCCAGACCTTGATGCTGTAGTCGTCCGAGCCCGATGCAACATGCCGCCCATCGGGCAGCGCCGCGCACGCAGTCACCCACGCCGAGTGTCCCTGCAGCGTCGCCAGGCCCTGGCCACTCTGCAGATCCCAGACGCGCAGGGTCTTGTCTTTCGCAGTCGAAACCAAACGCCGCCCATCAGGCAACACCGCGCACGAGGTCACGCCCGCCGTATGTCCGTGGTATGCGACCAGCTCGTGACCAGATGACAAGTCCCACAGCTTTAGCGTGTGATCCTCAGCGCCAGAGATCACGCGGCGCCCATCTGGCAGCACCGCCAGCGTGCGCACTCCCGCTGCATGTCCGGTAAGCGTCGCCAGCTCGCGCGCACCTTCAACGCCCCACAGCTTCATGGTCTTGTCCCAGGCACCTGACACCACGCGCTCGCCACCGGCCAGCACCGCGCACGCGGTCACCCAGGACAAATGTCCCTTTAATGTCGCCAGGACTTGCCCCGTGCGCAGATCCCAGATCTTCAGCGTCTTGTCGCGCGCACCAGAGACGGCACGTTCTCCGTCGGGAAATGCTGCCACGCAGGTCACTTCACCTGTGTGTCCGAGCAGCGTCAGCAGCTCTTTGCCGGTCGCTAGATCCCACAGCTTGAGCGTGTTGTCTGCGGATGCGGAAAGCGCGCGCGCATCATCCGGCAAGATCACGCAGGCCGTCACTTCAGCCAGATGTCCCTTTAAGGTCATCAGCTGATGGCCGCTTTGCAGATCCCAAACTTTCAGCGTCTTGTCCCACGATGCCGACAGCAGACGTCGCCCATCATGAGTCACCGCGCAGCCATACACCGAGCTTGCGTGACCGCTGAGCGTGCGCTCGTAACCACCCACGCCGCGCTGCAGCCGCAGCTGCGGAACACCTTGCGCCATCGATAGCGCACGACTGATGCGTGCCCCAGGCCAGCCAAAGCACCGCAGCCGGTTGTACAGCAGCGATGGCAGAGCCGCAGGGTCGCGCCTTAGCCAGTGCGTCTCTTCGCGGACGGCTCGCTGTAGATCGCGCCACTCTTTTTGCCGCACCGGGTCGGGGCAGCGCGCCGAAGCCATCGCAAAGTCATTCTCCAGCGCCTGCGTGCCTGCATCCATGACTCTAGCGGTAAGGTACTCGACGTCACTGCACACCTGATCAACGCCGGTCCAGTCGCCTGCCTCGATGCGGTGATAGACCGCATAGCGAGCCGCGTAACGTCGACAAAACTCGGCTTCCGCTTCGCTTACACCGGCGGCCACCGTGACCGGCCACTGCGCAATCGTAGTGGCCAGCTTGCGATGCAGCCGCCGCATCTCCTGCGGCCCCAGGCGCGCAATAATCAGCTCGCGAAAGCAGTCGTGCGAGAGTCGATAGCCATCGCCCAGTGGGGTCGACTCCGCCATGACAAACGCCTGCGTGGCAGCGAGCCACTTACTCATCGGCAGCGTGGCCCCAACAATGGCCCCGAGTAGCGGCTGCGGTAACGCCTCGCGCGCGGCGCACAGAAGGCCCAGCACCGTCCGCTGCAGCGGCTCCGCCGAGGCGCTGCTGTCCATCTCGCCTTCTTCCCACAGCGGCTGACTCAAAAACTCCAGCATGCCCCACAGGCCAAAGGGAATGGGCTCGCTGACATACTCAAGGCGCTCCGAGAGTGGCAGCTGCGACAGCCAGGTCTGCAGCAGGGTCGCATGCAGCAGGTTGCCCTCAGCGCAGCGCACCGCCGTCTTGGCGTAGTCCAGCGGCAGCTGCAAGCGCTCACTGGCGCGGCTCCAAAAAGCCTGCGTGGCGCGATGCTTGCCGTCGACGCCCCGATCCAAGTCGATGCTGCGGTACGAGCGCTCAGCAAAAAACGACAGGTAAGGATGACCGGCGCGAATCGAAGCCAAAAAGAACACGCCCGGCGGCAGCGCCTGCGGCAAAAATCGCGGCAGCGGGTTGTCGCTCCCTTCCGTCACCGCCTCATTTAGGCCGTCCAGGCATAGCAGCAGGCGCTGCTGGCGAGGAATCAGCTGCCGATTCGAGATGCGCAGCAGTAGTTCCACCAAGCGGCGATCAGGGCGAGCATCGGGATTTTTCAGATCGGGATACAGCTCCTCTAGCTGCCCGACGAGCAGTGACTGGATCGCATACGCGTAGTCCCAGTCCGAGACGCCGCGCCGAATAAAGTGCATGGGCACACTTCGACCGGAGAGCTCTAAGCGCTCGGTAAAGTGGGCCAAGACCGCGCTCTTACCAACGCCGGGGCTGCCCGTCAGCAGCAGCCAGCCACGGTCCGAGCTGCCGTCTAGCCACTCGTGCAGCGACGCCAGAACGTCCTCACGACCCACCAGCTCGGGATGACGAGCGCGCTCCGTCTGCAAATCCGGACGACTAGGCAATGAGGACATGGGAGCCTTGCGCAAAAGAGCCAGCCGACGAGCAGAGCAGCCAAGCTGGCGAAAACCCAAAGGAAAACCCGCTGTCACCGCCGTACGTGCAACCACAAACACGACCAAGACCGAGCAAAGTCGCGGCACACGGCCAAGACATCACAGAAGTAACAGTAGCAACCAAGTCCGCCGTCCTAGTGAATAGCCAAGTGCGGTCATCCTGCCACTTGGTCACGACTGACACAACCCGCGCGCAAACCAGCTGAGCATGCGGACAAGTTCCGCTGCGATCCTCCGCACTTGCGAGCTAGCCCAGCCACCTGAGTACGCACCAGCCGTGGTAACTTGGCGTCGTGAAACCTGGCCTTGTCACCCGTTTTGCTCCGAGTCCGACCGGACTTTTGCACATGGGTCATGCGTACTCGGCGCGCTGCGGGTTTGATGCGGCACGCGCGGGTGGTGGACGCTTTTTGCTGCGCATCGAAGACATCGACCGCACGCGCTGTCGCCCTGAGCACGAAGCTGCGCTGCTCGCCGATCTTCGCTTCTTGGGCTTGTCCTGGGACGGTCCGATTCGCCGCCAGTCAGAGCACTTCGCCGACTACGAAGTTCACTTGGCGAAGCTGCAGGCGCTCGACTTGCTGTATCCCTGCTTCTGTACGCGCGCCGAGATTGCAGAAGCCGCCAGCGCGCCCAATGCTGCCGATGCGGACCTTGCGCACCTGGGGCCGACCTACCCGGGCCGCTGTCGCCAGCTCTCAGCCGCCGAGGCTGCGACGCGCGTGGAAGAAGGCCATAGCTATGCGCTGCGACTGCACGTTGAAAAAGCGCTGGCGTTACTAACCCGAATGGGGCAGCCGACGCTGACCTGGTTTGATCGCGGTGCCGGTTGGGTGACGGCGCAGCCACTGCTGCTGGGGGATGTGGTGCTGGCTCGCAAGCAGCTGCGGACCAGCTACCACTTGTCGGTTACGGTGGATGACCACCTGCAAG
>JAGNNG010000273.1 GCA_017990795.1 Deltaproteobacteria bacterium | reverse complement strand
TGTTTGACGAGGTGCTGCGTAGCTGCGGACACTCGCCGGACTTGGTGCAGATCCTGACTGGTTATGGCGATGCCGGGGCGGCGCTGGTGCGCTGCGGAGTGGACAAGATCGTGTTTACCGGCTCGGTCCCAAATGGGCGGCGTGTGCTGGAAGGCAGCGTGCAGAACCTGACGCCGACGATCCTAGAGCTGGGTGGCAAAGACGCGCTAATCGTCTGTGATGACGCCGACCTAGAGCAAGCGGTAGCCGGGGCGCTGGCGGGGGTGTTTATCTCGTCGGGGCAGATGTGCCTGGCGGCAGAGCGCATCTATGTCATGGACGGCATCTACGACCGCTTTGTCGAGGCGGTGACGGCGCAGGTCAAGGCGCTGCGCCAGGGCGATCCGCTGGGTGGAAATGGCGCCGACATCGATGTAGGCGCAATGACGATGCCGGGGCAGCTGGACATCGTGCAGCGGCTGGTGGATGACGCGGTGCAAAAAGGTGCGCGCGTGCTGGTGGGCGGCAAGCGCGATCCGCAGGCCTCAGGTCAGTTCTTCCCACCGACGGTACTGGTCGATGTCACGCACCAGATGGACATCACGCAGCAAGAGACGTTTGGCCCCGTGATGGTCATCATGCGCGCCAGCAGCGATGCCGATGTGATCCAGAAGGCCAACGACACAGAGTTTGGGCTGGGCTCGACGGTGTTTAGCAAGGATCACAAGCGGGCGGCGCGGATTGCGCAGCAGCTGGTGGCGGGCTCGACGTGCATCAACGACTACGGGCTGTGCTACATGGCCAATGCGCTGCCGTTTGGCGGGGTTAAAGAGTCGGGCTTTGGCCGCCTCAATGGTCGTGAGGGTCTGCGCGCCTGCTGCAACATCAAGTCGGTGGTGTCCGATCGCTTCCCGCTGCACATGCCGTCCAAGATTTACCCAGTAAAGCCAGGTGACTACGAGATGGTGCAGGCGGCGGTGAACTTGCTTTATCGCCCGCTCACTTGGCAGGGCCTAAAGACTCGGGCGGCGGCGCTGCGCGACATTGTGCGGACAGCACTGCGCAGCTAGTCAAAGGTAGCCTCGACTTTGAGGCTCCTGGGCGTCGGCGTTAAGCCAGTTGGCTAACGCTGGCGCCAAGCCTTGTCGTGCGGTGAGTTCATTCATCGCTACGACAGACGTACGTGCGGTACAATAAGGACTGCTGCCGGTCTGCGTCCTACACGCCTTCAGGGTTTTGGGGGGAGAAGCGTGCATATTGTACCGTTTCGCATCGGGAACGTCTGGCTTGCCATCGACGCTGGCAAGGTGGACCACATCCTTGGCAAGCGCGAGTGGGTCCAAGTACCCTCTGCTCCGACGCAGTGGCCAGGGGTGCTGGTCTGGCGGGGACGTGCGGTGGCGGTGCTCGATCTGGGGCTCCTGCTGGGAATGTCGCCGCTTTCGCCTAGTGTGTCACGGCATCGCACGCTGATTGCCAGTGCGCTGGGCAGCTTGCTGGCGATTGCGGTCGATGAGATTCGGGAAGCCCAAGCGGTCGCCGACTCGCTGCTGCGCCCGGTCCATGTGACCCAGCATCGCTACGCTGCGTTCGAGCTAGAGCTGGACGGGCAGGTGATGTCGCTTCTGGACCCGGTGGCGTTGGTTCGGGATGCCCTTGCTGCGGCCAGCTCGCCCGCCAGTCAACCGGGTAGTGCTGCGGTGGCTGCGCATTGACCGCCGAGCCTACATCAACCGAGGGGACTCGGACTTTTGTGGTCTTTGCCGAGGAAGACGTCCTTTTGGCACTGCCATCAGAAGCGGTGCTGCGGGTCAGTGCCCCGGTTGCCGCAGCCGGGGTAGATGCTGCTGTCTCTGCTCACAGGCTGCTGCTTCTACGCAGCTCAGATGGGCAGGAGCTGCCGCCGCTTCAGACCCACAGCGTGCTGCAGATGCGGACAGTTGCGGCGACCCAGGTCTGTCCGCTGCCGTCGGTTTGTACGACCGCGCGCTGCACCGTGGTCTCTGTGGTTGTGGATGAGGACCGCGTTCTTTTTATGGTGGTGGATCCGCTTCGCCACCTGCAGCGCCAGCGGATTGGCACCAGTTCTCAGCGTTTCTTGGAGCTTGCCGTATGAAGAGATTCCTCGCTTGCTCAGTTGCTGCACTCGTCCTTGGCTCCGCCGCGTTCGCAGGGGCGCAAGGAGCGGCTGCATCGGCCCCCGCTGCCGTGTTGACTGCTCCAGCAGCAGCCCCTGAGTCCGGTGCCAAGGAGGCAGTTGCCAACTCAAGCGCAGGCGCCGTGGCGGCTTCCTCCATCGAGCGAGTGCAGGTGGGAATAAGGCTTCCAGATGCGGCTTCTACACCAACCGACGAGCCCGCCCCCGCTAACCTGGCGGTTGGAGTGTCCGCTGGTGCCTCTGACGCAGATGCAGCCAAGGGCGCGGCAGCTTCAACCGGAGAAGGCAGCTCGCTGCCAGACATCGGCGGTCTACCGCTGGCGCGACTGATTGAGAAGGACAACCTGTTTACGGGCCTGGGCTCGTTTAAGCAGCTTTTGCCCAAGTACGGAATCGCAAGCTACGTCCATGGCACCGCGCTGATGAGCTTAGTCGGTCAAACCAACCCAGAGCCTGAGGAGCTGCACGATCACGAAGGCGAAGACCATGCGCACTTTAATGCGGAGTTTAATCTGTTCGTCGGTGCAGAGCTCTTTAATCGCGTCTTTGTAGAAGCGCAGCTGGTCTACGACAGCAGCGAAAACAGCATTGAGTCTGACTACGCCAACATCGACTTTCGCATCTTCCGTGACTTCTTGTTTGTCCGGGGCGGCAAGTTCTGGGTGCCGATGGGCGGCATCAACGTCTATCCAGATCCGCTGTACTTGTTTCCGGGCACGGACCTGCCGCTGTTTGTGGGTAACGTGCTTCCGGGCGAGTGGGGTGAGCTGGGCGTGCAGCTTTACGGACGCTATAGCTGGGGCGAGCGGCGCGGCCTGTCCTATGCGTTTTACGTCGTAAATGGTCTAGAGCAGCAGGTCGCAAGCGCTACGGACCCGATCACGGGTGGGCTGATGCGCTCGATGCGCAATAACTACCTAGACGGAAATGATTCCGACAAAGCGGTGGGCGCGCAGCTGGTGCTAGAGCCGGTGCCGGGCTTTACCTTTGGCCTGTCTGGTTACGAAGGGGTCTACACCGTCTCGGGTAAGCATCGCTTGTACATCGTCGATGCGCACATGGGTCTGCGCAAAGGCAAGTTCACACTGCGCGGAGAGTTTGCGACCACGCTCCAAGAGACCGAGGCTGAGACGCTGGTCAAGCTGGGCGGCTACGTCTACACCAGCTATCGCTTCAAGTATGTCGAGCCGCTGCTGATGCTAGATGGAATCCGACTAGATGGCTCTCATGACTTGGATCGTATTCAAGCCACCGTGGGTCTGATTGCGCATCCCTTTCCGCAGAAAGTACCGTCGGCGAGCGTGCGCATCACGTACGCGCCGCGTTGGAAAGTCGAGACCCAAGAGTTTGCAACGCACCACTTTGGCGTAGATGCGCGGGTGGCTTTTTAGCGCCAGCCATGAAGAGACGAACCGTCATAGCTGCTCTGCTGATTGCTGCCATCGCAGGTCCGCGCCAGGCTGCAGCTGCCGTCGAGTTTGGGCCCAAGCAGGTCGCTGCGATGATGCTGCGCGTTCTTGCTTACGATCGAAATGGCAAGGCGCGCACACAAGGAAAGGCCGTTCCGATCCTGCTTGTGTATCAAGAAGACAACAGCGCCGCAGACACGCAGCAAAACGATCTGTCCAACGCGCTGGAGGATCTAGCCGCCAACGTCAGCGTCTTTGGGTTGCCGGTAAAGACGGTCTCTGTTCCTTACACCAACATCGCTGCGCTGGAGTCGCGCATCGCAGCCGTGCGACCTGCTGCAGTGTTTATCTGCACAGGTCTTGGTGAGGCACTTTCTGGAATCACAGCGCTTATGCGCAAGCGTGCGGTGCTGAGCATGACGCTCAATACGGCCTACATCAAAAGCGGCCTCAGTGTCAGTTTCAGCG
>JAGNNG010000274.1 GCA_017990795.1 Deltaproteobacteria bacterium | reverse complement strand
TGCCGCGCAGATTGGGGCTTCAGTTGCGCCACAGATCGCGTATCCTCCCGACCCATGTTGCGCGCAGGTATTGTCGGACTCCCCAACGTCGGTAAATCAACGCTGTTTAACGCTGTCACCCGCACTCGCAAAGCCGAGGCGGCCAACTATCCGTTCTGCACCATCGAGCCCAACCAGGGCGTCGTGGTGGTGCCGGACGAGCGACTCGAGGTCCTAAGCAAGATCTCGGGATCGAAGAAGCTCATCCCCGCGATGATTGAGTTTGTCGACATCGCCGGTCTGGTCAAAGGCGCCAGCAAGGGCGAGGGCCTGGGCAATCAGTTCCTAAGCCACATCCGCGAAGTCGATGCGATGGTGCAGGTGGTGCGCTGCTTTGAGAGCGAAGACATCCACCATGTCAGCGGCTCGGTCGATCCGGTGCGCGACATTGAGGTCATCAACACCGAGCTGGTGCTGGCCGACCTAGAGACCATCACCCGTCGCAAAGAGCGCCAAGAGAAGCGCGCCAAAGGCAACGACAAGGAAGCCAAGGCCGAGGTGGCGCTGTGCGAGAAGCTGCTGCCGCACCTAGATGCTGGCAAGCCCGCGCTGACCCTGCCCCTAAATGAAGAAGAGCAGCGCCTGC
Source organism: Deltaproteobacteria bacterium (assembly GCA_017990795.1). Taxonomy (GTDB): domain Bacteria; phylum Myxococcota_A; class Polyangia; order Palsa-1104; family JAEUJZ01; genus JAGNNG01. The sequence goes on along the minus strand of JAGNNG010000274.1, from coordinate 3,389 downwards.
TGAAGACCTTCTTTCTACTAAGCGGCAAGCCCTGCATCTACGCCTGCAATGTCGCGGAGTCCGAGCTGGCCGTGGCTACGCAGAGCCCCGACAAGCATCCGCTGGTCAGCAAAGTGCGCGAGTATGTGGCGCATGCGCACTCCGCTTCTGCGGTGGTGATCAGCGCCAACATCGAAAGCGAGCTGATTGATCTATCGCCCGAAGATGCGCAGGCCTACTTGGCCGACATCGGGGTCAAGGACAGCGGCGTCTCGCGCCTGATCCGCAGCGTCTATGATCTGCTAGGACTGCAGACCTACCTGACCACTGGCGAGAAAGAGACGCGCGCGTGGACGATTACCAAGGGCTGCAAGGCACCGCAGGCCGCGGGCGTCATCCACTCTGACTTTGAGCGCGGCTTTATCGCAGCGGAGATCGTGGCCTACGCAGACCTTGCCGAGCTGCGCTCCTACGCCAAAGCGCGCGAGCGCGGCAAGCTGCGCATCGAAGGCAAAGAGTACGTCATGAAAGACGGCGACGTCGTCGAGTTCCGCTTCAACGTCTAGCCACTAGCCACAGCCTCCAAGTCACAATGATGGAAGTGTAAAGTACAGCTTTACACTTCGTGACTCAGTGCCTCTCCGCCCTCCCCCACTCCGTCCGCGCAGTTAGCTCGACCTACCACTACGCAGCTACAGGACCTTGCCCAGGACCGGGGCCACTGCGTGCTCAACCTCTTCGGTGTGCGTGGCTGCGCTGCGCTCTTCTGCCACGCGCGCTAGCACTGAGTCGATATGCGCCAGGTCGATGGGCTTGCCCACAAAATCGTGCATACCTGCGCGCTTACAGGCCTCGCGGTCCTCTTCAAACACGCTGGCGGTCATGGCGATGATATGCGGCACGCGCTTGCCGGACAGCAGCTTGCAGATGCGCTCTGTGGCCTCGATGCCGCTCATGTCGGGCATCTGCAGATCCATGAAGACCACGTCATAGTCTTTCCGCTGCACCGCTTCGAGCGCCTCTTTTCCGTTGCTCGCCACGTCGATGACATAATTGAGCTGACCAAAGCGCGCCCGCGCCACCCTGCGGTTGATGGGGTGATCATCCACCACCAAAATGCTCAGCGGAGCGCGCGTACTGGAAGACTTAAGCAGCGCCAACGATGCGGACCGCGACCACACTTTGGCGACGGGAAAGCGCAAAGTAAACGAGAACACCGAGCCATGCCCTGGCTCGCTCTCCACCAGGATGTCGCCGCCCATGGCCAGCACAATCTGGCGGCTGATGCTAAGCCCCAGACCGGTGCCACCATAGCGGCGCGTGATGCTGCCGTCGCCTTGCTCAAACGGCTTAAACAGCCGCGCACGTACGTCGGGAGCCATGCCGATGCCGGTGTCTTGGATGCGAAACTGCAGCGCCGGATCTCCCTGCGATTCCGGAATCGCTGTGAGCTGTAAGCGCACCGCACCGCGCTCTGTGAACTTGATGGCGTTTGACAGCAGGTTCACCAAGACTTGGCGCAGGCGCACGTCATCCCCCAGCAGTCCTTGCGGCACCTCCGGAGAGACCTCGAGCATCAGCTCGTTGGAGCGAGCCCGCGCCGCCGGGCGAAGCATCTCGATCACAGAGGTGAGCAGCGCTCGTGGATCAAACGGCGCAGGAGACAGCCGCAGCATCTGCGCGTCGATCTTGGCAAAATCTAGGATGTCATTTAGCAGCGTAAGCAGCGCGCGCGCGCTGTCGTTGATCGTGCGCACATACTCGCGACTCTCCTGCTCTAGCTGCATGTCTAGCAGCACATCCGACAGGCCGATCACGGCGTTCATCGGGGTGCGAAACTCATGACTCATCACGGCAAAAAATCCGGTGCGTGCCCGCGACAGCGCTTCCACGCGATCCTTCTCAACTGCCAGCTCAGCCAGCTTGGCCGACAGCTCGCGACGTAGCCTCCGCTCGTGTGACTCTGCATCAAAGCGACTGCGCCGCTGCTCCTCAAACGCGCGGGCCGAGATGACCCCCACGATATTTAGACTGACCAGCGCCAGCGAGCCGGTGACTCTACCAATCGAGGTCACCAACGCGACTGGATTCCAAAGCAACAAAAGCCCCGACGCAGTAATGATGCTAGCAGTAAAAGTGCAATACCGCGGCAAGCTGCGCACGACGAAATAAAGCACCGAAAGAATGGCCCCAAGCCCAAAAATGGGACCTTGCGCTTCGCCGGAAGCCAGCCTGGTAAGGCTGTTGTGAAACACTACCGCGCCAGTTGCAAGCAGCAGCACGCCCGCAGCCAGATCGTACTGTCGCGGCGACTTGGCCCGATACATGAAGCGAGCTGCAATAGCAGCGACCACCAAGTGCAGCACCTTGCAAATCAGCGCTACATACAGCGTGGCAGTCCCCCCCAACAGCACAAAGTCATTGCGCGCGGTCAGGTAAAACGCCGCACTGATAATGGCCAAGGCGATGGTGTTCTGCTTCCGGTCTGCGGCGAGAAAAAAGCGGCGATAGCGCTGCAGTTGAAGCAGCCCTAGACGTGAGGTAGCCGCACCATTGGGAAGTGGCACCCGTCTATTTTCGCGCGGAGCCGCGCACTTGTCTACGATGGCCCTCTAGATCCCGGCCTCACCACCGAAACACCTACACAACACTACGCACTCTGCTCGCACGGTAGCTCCTACAACACACACTTAGCGCAGCGAATTTGCAGCTCCGGACGGTCGACGGCCAAGGGTCTTACGCGGTCCCGGTGCCACACTCTGCGTCGGAGGTTCCCCCGCGGCAAAAGCATAGCGAGTCGGCTGCGGCAAAACCGATTCAGTCTGGGCAGCAAGCTGCTCATAAAGACCGCGCGAGACCTCGCGCTTTTCATAAACGAGAGTGCGCCAGATCTCTGCTTCGCGCATCGCGGCTTGCGTCAGCGCTTCAAGCGAGAACTTCGCCTCCGCACTGTGCTCGACTTTTCCCAAGATGATGTCGACTGCGCGCGCTCGCAGTGCCGCCAGCTTGCGAAACACATCGCGACCAAAGAGGTCATAGTAATAGACGGTGTGCGCCGTCGACAGCGCTCCGGCCCAGGGATAGTGACGCAGGCGCCAGCTCTGGGACAGCTTGCCTAGCGCACTGTCTACACGACGCCGACCAATCTCACTTTTGGCGGGTGTAATTTCGGAAAAGAACAGACCTGTACCCAGCTCGTCCCCTTGCAGCTGCCAGGTCTGCTGCAGACCGAACTTGCTTGGGTCCTGCGCCACCAGCGAGCCATGTGTAAGCCCAAACTGGCCCACGATAAACAGCGCGACTTCATCCCGCAGCTCATCCAAAAAGCGAACGGTCATCAGCGCTTCATTGGCGGACTCGGTTGGGAAGTCGGTAAAGCACATCGCCTCGACGGCAATCTCGCTCTTGGC
>JAGNNG010000272.1 GCA_017990795.1 Deltaproteobacteria bacterium | reverse complement strand
GCGTTCATTTACGACCAGACAGGAGCAAGACATGGCCAAGACCGTACTCATCACAGGCGCTTCGACGGGCATCGGACGGGCAACCGCGCTGTACTTTCAGCAGCAGGGCTGGAACGTGGTCGCCACCATGCGCACGCCCGCCAAAGAGACGCAGCTAGCGACGCTGCCAAACATTACGCTGCTGCCCCTGGACGTCACCCAGCCCGAGTCGATCAAGGGCGCGCTGGCGGCCACCTTCGCCAAGTTTGGCAAGCTGGACGCGGTGGTAAACAACGCTGGCTACGCGCTGTCAGGGGTCTTTGAGGCCTACACCCCCGAGCAAATCCGTCGCCAGTTTGAGACCAACCTGTTTGGACTGATGGAGGTCTGCCGTCAGACCCTGCCCTACTTTCGCAAGCAGCGCGCGGGCACGCTGGTCAATGTCGCCTCGATGGGCGGACGGTTGACGGTGCCGCTTTACAGCTCGTATCACTCGACAAAGTGGGCGGTCGAGGGCTTCTCTGAGTCGCTGCACTACGAGCTGCTACCGCTGGGCATTCGCGTGAAGATCATCGAGCCCGGCGCGATCAAGACCGACTTTTATGAGCGCTCTGCCGACGTGGCCAAGGTCGACGGCCTGCCCGATTACCAAGAGACGGTCGCCGTCGCTACCGCCAACATGAACGCCGCCGGTGACAAAGGCGAGAAGCCCGAGGTCGTAGCCAAGGCCATCTTCCAGGCCGCCAGCGACACCAGCAATCGTTTGCGCTACACCGTCGGCGGCGACGCAAAAATGCTGCTGCTGCTACGCCGCCTGCTGCCCGAGACTTGGTTTTACGGCATCGTGCGCTCCCAGGTGATGAAGAAAAAAGGGTAAGACGTGGACGTGCTGAAACGACGCGCTGTCACCGAAGATCAAAAGCTGCTGCGACGACAAGCCATCCTGGATGGGGCGCTGCAGCTACTGGCCGAGACGCCTTTTGAGGAGCTGACCGTGGCCGTGCTGGCCGACCGGTTGAAGCTCGCCAAAGGCACGCTGTACCTGTACTTCCCGACGAAAGAGTCGCTGTTTTTGGCCATCGAGCAGCTGCAGCTGCAGCTGTGGTTTGCCGATCTGCGGGCGGCGCTGACCACGCGCAAAGGGCAGCCCACCAAGCTGACCACGCCCGAGCAGCTGGCCGACAAGCTCGCGGCCTCGCTGCAGCGTCATCCACTGCTGCCGCCGCTGCTCACCGTCCTGCACAACGTCCTAGAGCGCAACATCACGCACGATGAGGCGCTGGCGTTTAAGTATTTTCTGCGCGAGGAAGTGGGCCAGACCGCCGCCGTCCTCCAGAGCGCGCTGAAGCTGCTGCCACCCGGTCATGGCGTAAAGCTGATCCTGCAACTGCACGCTCTAACCATCGGCACCTGGCAAATGACCGACAATGCAGCTGTGGTGCGCGACATCCTGGCCGACCCCAAGTCCGAGCTGGCGGTCTTTGATCTGCACTTCCAGCCGCTGCTGCGCGATGCTCTGCGCAACCTGGTGCGTGGGCTTTGTCACAAGTCGCACAAGCCGCGCCATGCCAAGACCAGCCCGGCGACCAAAGCGACGGCAGCGAAGAAAAGAACGCCGGCAGCCCGCTCGCGGTAAGTCGCAGGCCACAGCCCACTACCGAAGTCCGCGCGCGTCTTCCGTCACCACAACTTTTTGAGTACGTTGCGGCCTGTGGAACGACCTCTCTCGGACATGGAGCGTGCCTTCTGGCTGCTCGATCGCGGCACCAGCTTTAACGGCGTGCAGGTAGTGACGCTGCGCGGCCCTATCGATGATCAGCTGCTAAAAGTCGCGCTGAAGCGGCTGCAGCAGCGTCATCCTCTGCTGCGCGTGCGCGTCGTGGGTGACGACAAAAATCCCAGCTTCACCGACGAAGATGCCGGCCCAATTCCGCTGTGGGTGGTGCGTCGCCAAAGCGACACGCACTGGCAAAAGCTGGTCGAGACCGAGCTCAATCATCGCTTCGCTCCCAGCGCCGACTCGCTGACGCGCTGCGTGCTGGTGCTGGGGCCGGTGCGCAGTGAGCTGATCTTTGCGCACCACCATGTCACTGCGGATGCGCTCTCGCTGGTGTTCGCCGTGCGCGATCTGCTGACCGACATGGCCCAGCTCGCACAAGGCCAAGCCGCCAGCACCGTCGAGTCGCTGCCGCTGCGCCCGCCGCTCAGTCGCCTGCTGCCAGCATCGGCGCGGGGACTGTCGCGGTTTCGTCACATGACGGCGTTTTTCAACAAGCACATCCTGCTGCGACCGCTGCGCAGGGCACGCAAGCTACCGCTTGAAAACGCAGTCCCGCCTCGGGAACGCAGCAATCGCATCCTGCACCGCAGCCTCAATCCCGAGCAGACCCACAGGCTCGCAGAGCTGGCCAAGCAAGAAGGCACTACCGTTCATGCAGCGCTGTGCTCGGCACTGCTGCTGTCGGTCGCAGCGACGGCATACCAGGAAGAAGTGGCGCAGGAAAAGCGTACGACTGTCGGCTGCTTCTCCGCGGTCAGCCTGCGGCAGCAGCTGGAACCCAGCGTCGGTGAGGAGATGGGCCTGTACATCTCGCAGGTCACGACCTTTCACCAAGTGGTGCCGATGCCGTCGCTGTGGCAGCTGGCGCGCGAGGTCAAAGAGCAGCTCTCCGAGACCTTGGACAACGGTGAGCAGTACCTGACGATGCCGCTGATTGGGATGTTTATCCCGCCGGGTCGTGACCCGGGGCCGCGCTTTATTCGCACCTTTGACGGCGGGTCGCCCGCAGCGATTGGCGTCACCAATATCGCGCGCCTGCCGATTCCCAGCGACTACGGCGCTCTGCAGATCGAAAACTACCAGATCGCTGTCGGACTGTCGGTGGTAGGCCAGCTGCTTGGAGCTGTCACGACGTTTGCCGGCACGCTAAACCTAAACCTGATCTATGTAGAGCCGCTGGTCTCGACCGCGCGAGCAACCCAGATCCTCGACGGTGCGATGCGGCATCTGGATCAGGCGCTGGCCGCGCAACAGGCCGCGTAGCGCAGCGGAGTAAGGATGCCCATGGCCCGCCATCACCTGTTTGAGTTCTGCGATCTGGCCTGGCTGCCCACGTCGCTGCGCAGCTTGACTCCAACTTTTTTGGAAGCAGCTTTTCGCATCACGCGCTCGTACACCGTGGCCGCGACGCCGCTGGCCGCAGCGCTGCGCCAGACCGCAGATCGACAGCTACTCGATCTGGGCTCTGGAGGCGCTGGCCCGGTACTAACGGTGCGGTCGCTGCTCGCCAGCCGTGAAGGTCTGGAAGTCAAAGCGACCCTCTCTGACAAGTTTCCCAGCCATGCCGCGCTACACAGCGCTCAGCAGCGCCAGCCAGGCCATATCGACTTTATCCGCGAGTCCGTCGACGCTACGCAGGTCCCCGCAGACCTACCCGGCTTTCGTACGATGTTTCAGATCCTGCATCACTTTCGCCCCGACACCGCGCGCGCCATCCTGCAAGACGCCGTGGACTGTCAGCGCGGCATCGCCATCTTCGAGGTCACGCAGCGCACGCCGCTGGGCTTCTTACAGCTGCTGCTGTTGCCGTTTGCGGTGCTGTTTGCGACCCCGTTTGTGCGCCCGCTGCCGCTGTGGCGACTGCTGCTAACGTACGTCCTGCCGCTGGCGCCGCTGATGATCACGTGGGATGGCTTCGTGTCGACGCTGCGCAGCTACACTCCGGCAGAGCTAACCGCGATGACCCAGAGCCTAACCGGGCCGCGCTATCACTGGTCGCAGGGCCACGCCTGGAAAGGGCTGCAGAAGATCTCGTGGCTGATCGGCTACCCAGAGCCAGCAGCGGTAGCGACGTCGCTGCGTCCAACAGGGTAAGCCGCCATCCAGAAAGGTCTGCGGGCGCGAGAGCTAGCCTTCACCTAGCAGCTGCAGCAGCTGACGGCGGGTCTCTTTGGGATCGCTCTTCTCGCTGCGACTTTGGCGTAAGAAAGCCTCGATCTTGGGCTGCAGTTCCAGCGCCTGATCCGTCTCGCGATCGGTGCCGCGCT
>JAGNNG010000271.1 GCA_017990795.1 Deltaproteobacteria bacterium | reverse complement strand
CGCGGCCCAGCTCCCACAGGCGCTGGAGTCGGGTCGCTTGGTAGTTTCCGACCCCACTTAGCAGCGCGCCGTGCTGGGCCAGTGTCTCACCCAGATTTGTTAGCAATAGCTCGTCCAGGCGCTTGCGAGCGTGCTTGAGGACGGGGCTGAGCTGTCCGACATAGCGATGATAAATTTCGCGGTAGGCCTGCCACGCCTCGGGCATCGATATAGCGACCTGCTCGGGAGCCGCAAGCAGTCTTGGCGCCAACGCACCGTCCTGGTCCAGTAGCAGGCTCTCAAGGGGTTGCAGCAGCGCCTCGCACGCCGGCAAGAGCTCCGAATAGAAGTGATGCTCTAGGTCAGCGGGTCGGCTAAGCAGCGGCGCTGTCCCGGCTTGCTCGGGTCGGAGGAGCGTCGCGGGTAGGCTGGCGTAGTACAGAAACCCTTGCAGTACGCACTGGCGCAGCGACGGCACCAGATCCGTCACACCATCCACCAGCGCAGCCTGCGCTGCAGAGAGTGGGTCTGGGTTGTGCTCTCGGTCCAGAGAGAAGGTCAGGGTGTGGGCATCCGGAAAGTTTGGGCCGGGCCAAGTTGTTTCACTGAGAGGGCGCGCCGCTGGTCGAACTTGCAAAAAGACCACGTTGCCATTGGCTCTCGTCGCATATTCGATATAGGCCGCTTCCGCAGAGCGCTCGGCTTCGGTGTCTAGCATCGCGGCCAGCTGACGGGCTCCATGCAAAAGTGCGCTGGTGTCATCGGTTGGCAGGTGTCCCGGGCAGATGTCGCTCCACTCAGGGGCGTGCGCTGGGCGATCTTCAATATCGGCACTGCCGTCGGGCCGAAGGAAAAGCACGCCCAGTCTATCCGCTTGCACCATCGGTTGAATCAGAACTGCGACCGGTACGTGTTGTCCGCAATAGTCCAGGATCAGCGAACTGCGTCCCGAGGCACGTACCTCAGCAGCAGCGGCGCGCACTCCATCGAGAGACACATTCGTTAAGCTCAGAAACAGCCCAGCCGCACTGCGTCCCAGCTGGTCTTCCGCTTGGGCCGAGGAGCGTACGACAAAGCGCGGCTCCTCAGTCACAGGCGGTGCGGCGTCCTCGTCGCTAATTCCGCAAAGTGCTGCGCTTAGTTCCGCTGCTGTGGGTAGCGGCTCCTCGGGGAGCAGGACAACGCCGTCTAAGACAGGCAAGCCCGCTGCCAGGGCCTTGGCCAGTCGCTGCACTTTTCGTCCGGCCTCGTCGCAGTGCTGGCAGTCTAGGAGCTTACGCATAAAGGGCTTGCAGAATTTTAGGTCAAAAGTCGCCCCAACCTGACGTGCCGCACGCACCAATCAGGCTGGGGGCGCGTGCTTTGGGCTAGTAGCGCGGTACCCGAGGGTCTACTTGCTGCGACCAGGCTTCAATCCCGCCCGCTAGGTTCCAGACGTTGCGAAAGCCCAGCTGCGCCACCTGATCGGCTGCCGCCTGACTGCGCATGCCGTGATGACACTGAAAGACCAGCATCGTGTCTTTGGGCAGCGTCTCGAGCTCGGCGCGCGCCCGATCGTCAAAAGGCAGCGAGCCACTGATGCTGGCGACTGCGCGCTCTTGTCCGGTGCGCACGTCGTACAGTCGCAGCGGGGTGTTTTGGTCCATCAGCTTCTTCAGCTCAATGGCACTTACCGAGCGCACTCGCGCCGGAATGTTGGGGTTGTCGATCTTGAAGCCACCGTCGGGACCATCGACATATTCGATCGAGATCCCGTTGGCTGCCTTGGCCGAGGCACGGTCAAACAGGATGGTGATGCCGCCCTGCTGCAGCTTCAGGTCGCCACCCTTCTCTGCGTCGAAATACAGGTCGATCGAGCGGCCTGAGTTGCGCAGCTCCATGCGCAGATGCTGGCCCGGCTCAGCGTCGGTGCTGGCTTCCTTGATCGCCTTGATGGCTGCGTCATTGATGCGCACGCTGGGCACTGGGACCGGCGCGGCGGCGTCGAGCCCAAGCGCTGGCAACAGCTCACCGTTCTCGTCGAGCTGGCGAATAATGTCGCAGCCACCAACGAGTGTGCCTTGGTAGTACAGCTGCGGAATCGTCGGCCAGTTGCCAAACTCTTTGATGCCGTCGCGGATCGCGGGGTCAGCCAGGACATCTTCGGTATGAAACTCGACCCCGTGGCCGCCGAGGATCTGAACCACCTGCGCCGAGAAACCACAGCGTGGCATCGACTTGGTGCCCTTCATGTAGAGCACGATCTCGTGCTGCTTTAGCGTCTGCTCGATACGGGCCTTGGTCTGTTCGCTAAGCGCCATCTTCGGTCTTCCTCGTGTTGTGCGTGGGCGGGAGCACGGCTGGGGATTGTGGGCCGACGCTCTGCGCGGCTCCAGCCTGCTGTCAGTTAACAAATCTTACGATATGTCAGATTTTGCTAGAGGCCAGTACATAAGAATGGTCAGCCCGACGGTCGCGGTCGGTTTAGGTGAGCCAGCTCGGCAGCTGCTCACGCAGGAGCGCATCGGCTCCCAGCACCCGCCCGGAGCTACCTAACGACAGCGTCAGCAGCGCGGCACTTTGTAGCAGCGCCGCAGGATCGCTCACCGACGTACCGCCAAGTAGCATCAGCAGCAGCGACAGCACTAGTAGCGGCGGCACCGCCAATCGGGTGCAAAGTCCCAGCAGCAGCGCGGCGCCACATACAAGCTCGGTCAGCGCGATCACGCGGCTGTAGGCCTGGGCATGCAGCGCCACATGCTGCAGCAGCGGAGCCAGCCAGGCGCGAGTCGGTGCGGGATGGGCCAGCGGGTCGAGCTTGCTATTTAGCAGCGGCTGCAGCAGCCAGCCAGCCGCGACTTTCCCAAGACCAGCGGTCATGAGCACCCAGCCGCAGACCAGCCGCAGCGGCAGCAGTGCAATCAAGGGAACTTTCTCCTGCCACATTTGGCCGCCACCATACCTAGCACGCTCGCAGTGGCCAACATTTTGCGACACAGACGCCTGGAGGCCGCGGTGTGCGCAGGCTTTCTGTCAGAGGTGCTGCCGATAGTGCGCGGGAAATTGTTGGTCCGAAAATTTGGTAGCAAGCGCCAGATTCGGTAGGTTCTTTGCCTACATCGTCCCATATCGGGGTACTTCATGCCGAACGACAAAAATCAGCTCTCAAGATCGCATGCGCAGCTACTAACCGAGCGCGCTGACCTGGCTGTGACCGCAATGAAGCAGACGCGGCGCTTTGTGGATGCTCGGTCGGCTCTGGCGGCGCTGCTGCAGCGCTCGCGAGAGCTGTCAGAAGAGGGCGTGGTACCTCGTCAGCCGCTGGCCACTTACCTGGACACGGTTTACGCCGTGCTGCGGTTTGTGGCGGCTCATCCGGCGCTGCATGGCGAGCCGACGCTTAGTCCAGAGATGTGCGGGGCCGTACTACGGATCGCCGAGGAGCTACGCGGAGAGCCGCCATCAGCCCCGGGACTGCGGGAGCCGCTGTGTGTGGTGCCACCTCTGACCGTGGTTCATGAGGAGGCGCTGCGTACCGGCGTGCTGCTGCTGTCGGCCTATCGTGAGGCGGTGCGCAAGGCGCTGCGTGGGCCCAAAGTCAGCGGCCTGCGTGCCGAGTTCGGGATTGGGGACGAGCTGGGCGTGCGCGATGGTGCCAAAGTTCACCAGAGCCTAGGCCGGTTTCTAGCTGCAGCCGAGCGCTTTCCTGAGCTGGTTGCCGAGGCGGGGCTAACTCCGCAGCAGCTGGCGGGCCTGGCGGCGCAAGAGCGGACCCTGCTGGCTTACGAAATCCAGCGACAGCGGCAAGCCGTCTCGCCCTCGGAAGGCTATCGCAATACGGTTCTGCACTTGGCCCTGGAGTACTTCTTTGATCGGTACTCGGCGGCGCTGCTGCTACGCATGCTCAGTCAGCCCGAGGAACAGCTCCGAGGAATGCGGCTGCTGCCTCGTGCGGGTGGTGCGCGGAGCAGTGCCAGTGGACGCTACCTAAGTGATATGTCGGCTTGTCAGGTGACAGACAGCGGGCGTCTGGTCTTTGCGTAGCTGACGAAGGTCGCCGAAAGATCGG
>JAGNNG010000270.1 GCA_017990795.1 Deltaproteobacteria bacterium | reverse complement strand
GCTGTCGCGTCAGCTGTATCAGCGGGCCGACTGTGTGATTGCGCTGGATGAAGCGATGGCGCAGCGGCTTAGCGACGGTGGTGTTAGTTCTAAGCAGCTGCGCGTGATCGATCACTTCTGCGACTGCCAGCAGCTGACACCGCAGCCCTCGCGACAAAGTCGGCTGCGCGCGCAGCTGGGTCTGACCGACGAGTTTGTCGTCTGTTATGCCGGGAACTTGGGCCGCGGTCACGACTTTGACACCGTGATTGCAGCGCTCCAGTTGCAGGCGCAGCAGGGGCAATGCGCTCCGCCGATTTACTGGCTTTTCGTCGGTGATGGCGAGCAGCGTAGTCGTCTTCAGGCAGCGGTGCCCACAGCGCTGCAGTCCAAGGTCCTGTTTGCGCCGCCGCAAGCGCGCGAGTACCTTCGCGAAGTCCTGACCGCGGGCGATGTCGGGCTGGTGACCATGCGCGCCGAGTTCGCCGGTTTGATGGCGCCCAGCAAGCTGTACGGTCTGCTCGCAGTCGGCTGCCCGGTGGTGTACGTCGGTCCGAAGAGCGGGCGCATTCCCCTGCTACTGGCGACAGAGCCCGTCGGTGTTGCGCTTGAAAACGGCGATGCCGCGGGACTGCTGGCCGCCCTGTCACACTTGCAGGCGCATCCTCAGCAGCTGGCTGCTCAGTCGGTGCGCGCGCGCCAACTGGCCGAGGCTCACTACGATCGTCCCCGCATCACGGCTCGTCATGCCGCGTTACTGGCCGAGGTGGTGGCCGCCCGCGCGCAGAGGCCCACATGAGAGCGATGGCAATGGGCTTTGCCGTGGCGCTGCTGCTGACGCTGCTGCTGACGCCTCTGGTTCGTCAGCTGGCACTGAGGCTGGGCGCACTGGACCCATTTTCAGCGCGCAAAGTGCGCAAGCCTTCGACGGTGCCGCGACTTGGCGGGCTGGGCATCGCGGTCGCCTTTTATTTCACCGTGGGGCTGCTGTGGCTGCTGGGCAGCACGGTGGCGCGCGCGACCATCAGTCCCGAGACACCCGTGGGGCTGATTCTGCTGGGCGGCGTGCCGATTCTGCTGCTTGGCATCATCGACGATCTGCACGGCTTACGGGCCCTGCCCAAGCTGCTCGTTCAGACGGTGGTGGGAGTCGCGCTGTGGTGGTCAGGCCTACGCGTGCTGGGAGCATCCTCGCTGCACGGCTCGGTCGAGCTGTATGGCTTTGTTTCCTGCGCCGCGACGGTGCTGTGGCTGGTGGCGGTCATCAATGCCGTAAACCTGATCGATGGCCTGGACGGTCTGGCTTCGGGTGTGGTGCTGTTTGCGCTGGGAACAACGACGCTGGCTGCGCTGTGGCGGGGCGAGCTTCTACTGGCGCTGCTGACGGGAACGCTGATGGGCGCGGTGCTCGGCTTTCTGCGCTACAACTGGGCCCCAGCCTCGATCATGATGGGCGATACGGGCAGCCTGTTTTTGGGCTACTTGCTGGCGGCCACCTCCATCTGGTCGGTGCGGAAGAGCGCGACCGCAGTGCTGGTGGTCTTCCCCGTGGTGGCGCTGGGGCTGCCGCTGCTAGACACGTCGCTGACGATCTCGCGGCGGCTGCTGGCGGGACGACCGGTGATGCAGGCCGATCGAGATCATGTGCATCACCGCCTGCTGGGGCATGGGCTGCCGGTGCAAAAGGTGGTGCTGCTGCTGTACGCGGCGTGCGCGGTGTTCTCGGCGTTGTCGCTGGGCATGGTGCTGGTGGAGCGGACGCTGGCGCGGCTGTGTCTGCTGACGGCGGTGATCTTTGCGCTGGGCCTGTCGTACGGCTTTGGCTATCTGCGCCTTGGGCCCAAAGGCCTGTTTATCGCGCTGCGACATCGGCGACGAACCCGGCAGCTGCTGCAGCTGCTGCAAGAGCTAGGACCGCAGCTACAAGCGGCGCAGACCCAGCAGGAGCTAGACGTTCAGGTGACGCGCTTTGCCGTGGCGATCGGGCTCTCGCTGTCGCTGCAGCCGCTGTCTTCCCAGAGCGCACCGCCCCCAGCTGCAGGACCAAAGACCCACTATCCAGTCGGCAGTCGTGAAGCCGTACTGGCGCAGCTGACCGTTGACGCTCCCGAATCGCAGCTGCGTCCCGACGAGCAGATCCTGCTACAGCTCCTGTGCGATCAGCTGGCCCCGGTCGTGCAGCGCCTAGCCGTCCGCGGTCCTGTTGTAAACACCTTCTAGGCGTGCCTCTGAGTCTGTGTTACGCCGCTGTCGTCGCGCGCTCGGCGCAAACCAAACACAGGGGTCATAGGCCAGATGGAGTTTGATTACATCGTCGTTGGGGGTGGCTCGGCGGGCTGCGTGGTGGCGGGCGAGCTGGCAGCGGACAAAAATGTCCGCGTGCTGGTGCTGGAGGTCGGCCCAGCAGCAGAGGACAACCCCGAGACCCTCGTCGCTGCCGAGTACAAGTACGCGTTTATTAACGAGCAGCTGATGCACGATCGCGTCTCGGTGCCGCAGGCGGGCTGCGCGGGTAATCGCTTGTTTATGGGCTCGGGGCGGGGCAGCGGTGGCAGCGGCTCGATCAACGCCATGGTCTACACGCGCGGCGATCGCCAAGACTTCGACGAGTGGCGCTGTCCCGGCTGGTCCTGGGATGAGCTGTGCCCGGCCTTTACCGCCGTCGAGCAGCGCCTCAACATCCACCGCTTGCCGCCCACGCGCTTTACCGAGACTTGCATCAGCGCCGCTGAGCAGGCGAGCTTTGCCCGCAAAGAGGACCTAAACGACGGCGCGCTGTGTGGCTACCTGGGCTACGAGTGGATGAACATCGCGGGGACGGCGCGGCGTAGCTCGTACGTGGCGTTTTTGAAGCCGCTGCTCTCGGTCGGCAATGTCTCGCTGCTAAATGGGGCGCAGGTCGAAAAAGTGGTGCTGACCGGCGGGCGGGCGACGGCGGTGCAGTTTCGTCATCAGGGCCTGCAGAAGACCGCGACGGCGCGGCGCGAGATCATCCTGTGTGCCGGCGCGCTAGAGACGCCCAAGCTGCTGATGCTGTCAGGCATCGGGCCCAAAGCGGAGCTTGCGCGTCACGGCCTGCCGCTACATGTGGACCTGCCGGGCGTCGGTCAGAACCTGCAGGATCACCCCAATGTCAGCCTCTTTTTCAAAGGCAAGCAGGAGTCCGATTGTAGCTGGGCGCAGCTGTACGGCTTTCATCGGGTGGCTACGCGCTCGCACTTACAGGCGGGACAGGCCGACACTTGCTACGTCTTTTACAGCGCTCGCTCGTCGTTTCGGGAGGGCGTGATTCGGCTGCTGCCGCTGATGATGCTGCCACTGCTGTTGTACAAAGTGGCGACGCTGGTGCGGCTGCTGCGGGCGCTGATCAAGGCGGTGTTCTCGGTGGGGCTTTTGCAGCGGTTTGTGGCGCGGATGTGGGGCGTGGTGGTGATCCTGGGCAAGCCGAAGAGTCGCGGGCGGCTGTGGCTGCAGTCGACCGACCCGGCGCAGCAGGCGGCGATCGATCCCAACTACTTTGGCGACCCCGAGGATCTAGAGACGCTGCTAAACGGCGTGCAGCGCGCGCAGCAGCTGGCGGCCACCGAGGCGATGCAAAAGTGGGGCAACAAGGCGCTGATTCCGGGTGGTGGGATGCGCTCTCGCCTAGCGATGGCCAAGTGGGTGCGCAAAAACGTGATGACGACCTATCACTACGCCGGGACCTGCAAGATGGGCCTCGAGGAGGACCCGCTGGCGGTGGTCGATGTGCAGCTGCGGGTGCGCGGCGTGCGCGGCCTCCGGGTGGCAGATGCCTCGGTGATTCCATCGGTGCCGGTGTCGGCGATGAACGCCCCCAGCATGGTCATCGGCTACCGCGCGGCGCAGTTAGTGAAGCAGGCGCAGCAGAGCAGCGAAGAGGAAGCAGCCTAAGGTCTGGGGAAGAGCAGCTATACCAGCAGGGAAGAGCAGCTATACCAGCAGGGAAGAGCAACTATACCAGCAGGGAAGAGCAGCTATACCAGCAGGGAAGAGCAACTATACCAGCAGGGAAGAGCAGCTATACCAGCAGGGAAG
>JAGNNG010000269.1:2174-4042 GCA_017990795.1 Deltaproteobacteria bacterium | reverse complement strand
GCCTATTCCTGGGCATGGAGGTCGATGGCCTATATGCACGCGGCAAGGTCATCACCGGCAGCCTGTACTCGTTTGAGGGTGCGCTGCTCGATGCGTCGATACGCATGGGCGTAGCGGCCACTTCGTTTATGGATGTGTACTTAAACTTGCGCTACCTGGGCGGCGGCGCGCAGGGCACTTCCGACAACGATCCACCGCCGGGAGACGGCTACACCAACAACTGGCTGCACACGCTGGTGACCTCGATCGGCTTTACCGTTCGCTAAGGCTTGGCGGCGGCGCTGGCCAAGAATGCCTGCAGCTGCCCCAGCCGAGCGTCGCTGGCCAGCAAAGTCTGCTCGGAAATGTGCCCCGCCTGATAAGCGCGCAGCAGCGCAGCCAGCACCGGATAGACCTGTCCACTGTCATACGACACCAGCAGCAGATCCACTCCCGCCGACAGCGCCGTCACCACAAAGCCGGTCAGCCCGCCCGGTCCGTGAAACACCGGCGCCATGCACAGGTCGTCGGTGATGAGCACGCCTTGATGCCCCCACTGCTCACGAATCACGCCCTGCACCAGCCGCTGCGAGCCCGAGGCCAGCTGCTGCCGATCCACCGCCGTTACGTAGACGTGGCCCAGCATCAGCAGGCTGGGTGCGTGCTGCGCCACCGCGCGAAACGGCAGCCAGTCGGCCTCTTGTAGCTCGGCCAGCGGCGTGTCCAGCGTGGCCGGAAAAAAGTGCGTATCGGTGCGCACTCGGCCCAGACCGGGGAAGTGCTTGGCGGTCGGGATGACGCCACTTTGCAGCAGCGTCTCGGCATATACGCCAGCCACCGAGGCAGCCAGCGCAGGCTCTTTGGCAATCGCGCGCGCCCCGATGAAGCTATAGCGATCCAGGAAGCTGCGCGACGGATGCAGCCGCAGGTCGGCCACTGGTCCAAAGTTCACGTTGACGCCGACGCTGCGCAGCGCTTGCGCGTGCTCGCTGGCAAAGCTGCGCACGGCGGTGTCGCGCTCGGCGTCCGTGGCGGCTCCGGCTATCACTTGCGACAGCGGCGGGATCAGCGGCAGCGGCGGCGACAGGCGAGACACCGGGCCGCCCTCTTGGTCAGCCGTGATCAGCAGCGTCGGTAAGCCTGCCTGCTGGCGCAGCTGCTGCAGCTTGGAAAGGTGCTGCGTAAGTTGCTCCTGCGACAGCTGCTGCGCGTTGTGCTTGGCGACATAAATGCCCCCGACCAGGGCGTGACTTACCAGGTCTTCCGCCTCGGGCCAGCTGCGAAAGCCGACCACTAGGTGCGCAGCCAGTCGTGCCCGCAGTGGAGTCGGCACTGCTAGCACCTGCCGCCGCTGCCACACCGCCCTCAGATGCTGCTGCGGACCCCACACGGTTCCCCACAGCGCCAGCGCGGCAAAGACCCCAAGCCCATAGCGAGCCCGCTGCGCCCCCGCCGCCCCACGCGGCCATATCGCCCGCAGCCGAGGCCACACCCACCCCAGCAGCGAGAGCCCCAGCCCCAGCGCCGCCACCGAAGCCAGCACCCGCACCTTCAGCAAAAACGGGCTACGCAGCATGTAAGTCGTCAGCAGCTGAAGCAGCAGCAGCGCCCAAGGAAACACCTGACGCAGCCTCTGCTGAAGTCGCTGCAGTTTTACCGATTCCGTCTGCACCGGGTGATCTTGCCACAGTCCGCAGCCGCTCAGGGACTGCCAACAACGGCCACGACCGGGTACGTGACGCAGCAAATTTTCGGAGCTTCCCCAAGCAAGGTAAGCTGCCCTGCAGCTTTTTGGACCTTCACGAACCAGAGGAGAACGTATGAAACGTCGCATTGCCAACGGCGCAGGCCGCAAGGTGGCCACGCTAGGACTCGGCCTGGCGCTGCAG
>JAGNNG010000269.1:0-2074 GCA_017990795.1 Deltaproteobacteria bacterium | reverse complement strand
CCAAGCAAGGTAAGCTGCCCTGCAGCTTTTTGGACCTTCACGAACCAGAGGAGAACGTATGAAACGTCGCATTGCCAACGGCGCAGGCCGCAAGGTGGCCACGCTAGGACTCGGCCTGGCGCTGCAGCTGGGGCTGACCCTTCTAAGTAGCGGGGCCGCCCACGCGCAGGACTTGGCCTCGTTTGAGAAGCGCACCACCGTCAAGACGCTGGCCAACGGCCTGACCCTTTTGGTCATCGAGCGGCCCATGGCGCCGGTGTTTTCGTACTTTACCCACGTCGATGTCGGCGGCGCGCAGGAAGCCATCGGCCAGACCGGCATGGCGCACATGTTCGAGCACATGGCGTTTAAGGGCACCGACCGCATCGGCACCCAGAACTACGGCCAGGAAAAGGTCCTCATCGACAAGGCCGAAAAGGCCTACCTGGCCTACGACAGCGAGCGCCAGCGCACCGTCGGTCGCAGCGACGCCAAAGTCGCCGAGCTAAAGAAAGCCTGGCAGGACGCCATCGCCGCCGCTGACAAGCTGGTCAAGCCCAACGAGTTTGGCGAGCTGGTCGACCGCGCCGGCGGCGTGGGCCTGAACGCTTTTACCAACACCGACGAGACCGGCTACTTCTTCTCGATGCCGTCGAACCGCTTCGAGCTGTGGGCCTACCTAGAGTCCGAGCGCAGCAAGCGCCCCGTGATGCGCCAGTTTTACCAAGAGCGCGACGTCGTAAAGGAAGAGCGGCGCATGCGCACCGACTCGCGACCGACCGGGCGCATGATCGAGCAGCTCCTCGCAGCGGCCTTTACCGCCCATCCCTACGGTCGCCCCGTCGTCGGCTGGCCGTCGGACCTAGAGTCGTGGTCGGCCTCGGACGCGATGAAGTTTTGGGAGACCTATTACACCCCCGCCAACAAGACCATTGCCGTGGTCGGCGACGTCAAAGCCAGTGAAGTGCTGCCGGTGATGGAGTCCTACTTCGGTCGCCTGCCCAAAGGTCCCAAGCCGCCACCGCTGTCCACCGTCGAGCCCAAGCAGTTTGCCGAGCGCACCGTCGTCCTGCGCGAGAAGTCACAGCCGTTTTACGCCGAGGGCTACCACCGCCCCGACTTCCGCGATCCCGACGATGCGGTTTACAACGCCATCAGCGACTTGCTCTCAAGCGGGCGCACCAGTCGGCTGTATCGGGGCCTGGTCCGCGACCAGAAGATTGCCGCCCAGGCCGCAGGCTTTTCCGGCTTTCCAGGGACCAAGTATCCGCACCTGTTCCTGCTGTTTGCAGTGCCCACGCCCGGCAATACCCCGCAGCAGCTCCAGACCGCCATCCATGCCGAGCTAGAGCGCCTCAAGACCACGCCGGTCACTGACGACGAGCTCTCGGCGGTGCGCGCGCGCGCCAAGATGGCCCTTTTGTCGGGGCTCGACAGCAACCAAGGGCTGGCGATTGCCTTTGCCAAGGCCCAGCAGCGCTACGGCGACTGGCGCGAGGTCTTCCGCCGCGTGCAGCGCATCGAAAAAGTCACCAAAGCCGACATCCAGCGCGTCGCCGCCCAGGTGTTTGTGCCGCAAAACCGCACCGTCGCCTGGATCGAGACCGCCGCCGCTGCACCCGCCACCCAAAGCCCTGCTGCTGCTACGAAAGGAGCCAAGTAATGACTCAGAAAGCCTCTGTGATGAAGGTGGCGCGGGGCACGCTGCGACGCTGTGGACTGCTGGCGCTGCTCCTCTCCGGACTTGTGACCAGTCGCGCGCAGGCACTGCCCCCCGCCCAAGCCGACTGGAAGAACATCAAGACGCCGCCGCTGCACAACATCAACCAGCCGACGCCCGTGCGCATCCAGCTCGAAAACGGTGCCACGATCTTCCTGCTGCCCGACTCGGAGCTGCCGATTGTCAACATTGCCGTCACCGTGCGCGGCGGCATGCGCGAGGAGCCAGCCGACAAGGTCGGCCTGGTTTCGCTGTACGACCAGGTCTGGCGCACCGGAGGCACCAAGACCCGCACCGGAGACCAGCTCGATGACCTGCTGGCCCTACGCGCCGCCAGCATCGAGACCAGCGCCGACCACAACTCGGTCAACCTGG
>JAGNNG010000005.1:3274-15157 GCA_017990795.1 Deltaproteobacteria bacterium | reverse complement strand
CTAAGCGAGCTAGCTGGCGCGTTGGCTGGAACCAACGAAAGAGCAACCTCCGCTGGCGGCTCAGCCACAGCCACCGTAACGAAGGAAAACATACTGATTACGCAGACCAGAGTGCCCAGCCACCAAGGCAAACTGGTCTGTGGACAACAAAGGCGCGACGACAACCCTGGCCTATTGGCACAAGACCGATGCCAACACCTCACCGACGCGCCCAAGATGGACCTCTTAGTCGAGAGCAGCACTGGTTGGGTATTGCGAATCACCGTCGCGATTGTAGACAAAGGCACCGCTCACGCAAGGAACCTAACGGAATGCATCAGTATTGAACGTGCGAAAAGCAGGAGGGCGAGGTAAAGACACGACAAGGCTGCTGAAGCAATCAGCTGCGCTAGCTAGCCAGTAGGTGCTCTAACTGTAGCGAAGCAAACTTGTTGGTCTCGTTGCTGTTGTCCAGAAACAGCAGGTATGCAGCGACGGAGTACTTACTGAACTCGGGATGGGCGAGTAGCAGCTTGGCCGTGGCGACCAGCTTCTCTTCTGGGATCTCGGTCATAAAGTCAGCGTCGGTAAGACCACGCGTGTGCGGTACGTTCAGAGCATCCAGGAAATACGTGAGCATCTTGCTCTGGGTCTGGCGGAGCCACTCAAAGACCAAGACTTTGCTCGGTGCGGGGCGCGCCGTTGAATAGCTGTTCCAAAGAGCCTTCGCCCAGTCGTCATTGCGCTTCCTAGTACTCGTCTGACTCGGCAACCGCGCCGTGGACATGCCAGCTTCCATCACCGACGCTTTCATCGCGGCGGCATTGAGGGACAAGAACATCTCTTTGAAGCGAGCCTCACCGAGGCGGCGGCAGATGTCGTGGGGTGCAATGCTCACTTTGGACTCCTTGGGATTTCTTGTTTTGGGTCATCGCGGAGCGGCCATGAACAACCAGGTACAGCCAAACGAACGTGACCGGCGCGGTTTCTTCAGAGTTGCTCTGGCCAGCGGCGAAGGGTTCTAACGCGCCAAGCACCAGACTTCGGACCTACATTTGACATGCTCTTATCGCTGGTCTGCTCAGCACCGTCAAGATGCCTCGCCGCATCCCGACAACCCAGGAGCGGCCTTGCTAGCCAAGCGCGCCCTACTTGCCAGCAGCTGCTGCAACATCGCTGGCGCAGCGAAAGCCAATGTCCGAGTCCCGATATTGCGAAGGCAACCCAAGACGGTCGGCACCTCGAGGTAGGCCAAAAATGGAACAGCAGCCTCCGCCACGAAGAACGCGCCTGTGATCTACGGACGCAACAGCAGAAGCGCCGGCTAAATTTTGCGGACCCGGCTCGGCTTCTGCGGCGGACGAATGACTTCGCTTGTAGGAATCTACGAAATACAAGTCGCTGACCCACTCCCAGACATTGCCAGCGAGATCCAAAGCACCGTAAACAGAGGCGCCGGCTGGGAAGCTGCCTACCGCCACCGGATGACCCGGGGCACCTTCATCGGCACAGCGACCATCGCCGCCGTAGTTGCCAAAGTTTCCGTACTGACAGGCAAAAGTGTCACCCCAGGGGAACTTGCGACCCGTCGGACCGCGAGCGGCTTTTTCCCACTCAAGCTCTGTGGGAAGCCGCTTGCCAACAAAGCGACAGTAGGCGGCAGCTTCATGCCAGCTGACTCCTGTCACCGGAAGGTTCATCGCTTTTGCGGATGCAGCCGCTGCAAGAACTGCTCGGCAACGGCCTTGTTTAACACAGTACTCATATCCAGCGACGGTAACCTCGGTTTTATCGAGACGAAAAGCAGGTACAAAAATGCGCTTTTGCGGCTGCTCATCCGGCTCACCAGTGGCGTCACCACGAACAAACTCTCCGGCGGGGATGTCGACCATGACGACCTGGGAGGAAGCTGCATCCGCCCACACCACGCCAGAATCACAGCTAAACCACCACACCGCCACGCACAGCCATTTGGAGAGCTTCATTGCTTGCTGCTCCTAACGCACTGTCCCGCAATTCGGAAGCGGATTTTTCTATCTCGACACCGCGGCCCGATGGCAACTCCCAGCCCGCCGGTTGTCGCTCGGCTCGCCAGCGTCAGCAGACGCAAGGTGGAAAATGAGCCACGCCAAAAAGTCTGCTCGCGGCACTACTCCCAGCGCGGCCAAGACCCAGCTGCCAAGTGAGCTGTTTCGGCGACGACCGCTGACCGACCGACCACGCGAGCGGCTGCTGTTTTTGGGCCCGCAGCAGCTAAACGACGACGAGCTCGTCGCCTTGGTGCTTGGCTCCGGGGCGGCGCTGCAGCTAGCCCGACGAATCCTCGATGATGCCGGCGGTCCGACAGGACTGCGCCGAAGCGGTGCCCATACACTGTGCTCTGTTCGCGGCATGGGACCGGCGCGAGTCTGCCAGCTCAAGGCAGCGCTGGAGCTAGGACGACGGGCACTCCAGCCAGAACCACTGAGTGGTCTGCAGGTAAGCTGCGCCGCTGATGTCGCAGGGCTGTTGCGGCTGGAGCTATGCCAAGGCGAACAAGAGGCCGTTCATGTGTTCGGACTAGACGCACGACACCGCATCCGCTGCCGTCACATCGCCGCCATCGGCCAGGTAGATCGAGTGACTGTGAGCATTGCCGACATCTATCGACCACTCGTCCGCGAAGGCATGGCAGCTGCGCTAGTGGCCCACAACCATCCCAGCGGTGAAGCCACTCCCAGTCCGCAGGATCGCGAGCTAACCCTGCGCATGTCGCACATCGGGCACCTGCTGGGAATCTCGCTGCTAGACCACGTGATCGTAGCCAACGGCGGTCACTACAGCTTTGCAGAGCACGGGCTGCTAAGTGCCGCGATGATGCTGCCACCTGCTTTTAGCGACGACTCGCTGGCGCGCCCCGAAGATCTCCAGCGGGCCAATCCAGCAAGCGCGCCAACCTCTGTAATTACGCGCAGCAGCCGCAGCAAAAAGTACCGCCCGCAAAAAGTTTTTCGGTCCCCACGCCCCGCGCAGCGAACAAGCCCTTGAAACTTCCTGCGTTTTGTCTATGGTTCGCCCCCGTGAGCCCCCTTGTCATTGGTGTTGCCGGCGGGACTGGTTCCGGCAAGTCAACCGTAGCCGCCAAGATCGTCGAGGGTCTGCCGCGCGGCACGGTATCTGTGCTCGACCACGATAGTTACTATCGCGATCGATCGGACCTGTCGTTGGCGATGCGCGAAGCGCTGAACTACGACCATCCCGACTCGCTGGAGACGGACTTACTCGTGCAGCATTTACGCACGCTAAAGTCCGGCACGGCGATTGACATGCCGGTCTACGACTTTAAGACGCACTCACGCCTGCAGATGCGCCGCAGAGTCGAGCCCGCCCCATTCATCGTGGTCGAAGGCATCCTACTCTTCGTCGAGCAGCCGCTGCGCGAGCTCCTGGATATTAAGCTCTTCGTCGATACCGACGCCGATATCCGAGTGCTACGGCGACTCCGACGAGACTTGGAGCAGCGTGGGCGGACCTTTCAGTCCACCCGCGAGCAGTACTACAAGACCGTGCGCCCGATGCACCTGCAGTTTGTGGAGCCGTCGAAGCGCTGGGCCGACTTGATCATCCCCGAGGGTGGTGAAAATCATGTCGCACTCGACTTGGTAATCGGGCGACTGCATCACTACCTAAACGGGCAGCTGCGCTACGAGCCAGCCCGGCAAGGCGAAGACAAGCTAGCGCAGGCGTAGCACAGCCGCTTATTCGTCCAAGTTGCGGACCAGCTTGACCTCTTCACCGGCCTTGACCACGACGTCAAAGCTGGCTCGCTTATCGCTGGTCAAGAACGTAACGACATGCTTGCCAGGCTTTAGCGGTATGCGATCACGCGGCGCAATCGGAGTCACCTTGCCACTGTCCTTGCCATCAATGATGACCTTGGCGTAGGGACGACTGTTGGCGATCAAGTAGCCTTCCTTGTCGCCACTGGAAGCGGCAGCACTGGCTGGCGGCGGCGACGATGCTGGGGCAGATGACGAGGATGAAGAGCTGCTGCTGCTGCTGCTGCTACGCTCCTCGTCCTTGCCACCGCCTGCCAAGTCGATGTCCAGCGTCTGATCGAAGGTGTCACCGAAAGAGTGCAGTCGGTTGATCGTCGCAAAGCCACGCTTCTTGATCACGATCTTGACGGCTTTGATGGGATCCAGGTCTTCCACGTTGACCGGGCTCTTGCCGTAAGAACGACCATTGACTTGAACCTCGGCGCCAGCGGGCCGGGTGTTGATGATGAGACGCCCCCGACCTTCGCGGAGCTCAACCGCGCGATCGTACTCTTGGCCAGGCTCCAAAGTGACGGTGAAGGACTCCGGACGCTTGCCAGCCTTCTTTACGGTCACTTCTTGCGCCACACCCGCTGGCACCAAGTAACCCTTGATGATGTCCTTTTCGTTGATCAAGCGACCATTGATCGAAACCAACGCACCGTCGGCAGGCAGACGCAGACGCAGTACGCCACTGCCTTGGTTGGTGCTCGGAGCAGCACCGCCGGTATTGCTGGCGCTTAGCTGTACCGCCAGCGGCATCATCTCACCAGCGCCAACCTCGACCACTTGCTGCGCTTCTCCCTCGTCGGCGCGCACCATGATTAGGTGCTGACCTTTGACCAAATCCTTGAGCAGAAAGGCGGTACCGGGCTCGATGCGACCGCGCTCCTGACCGTCCACAAAAACTGCAGCAACGCGCTGTGGCGAAACCGTCAGCACGATGGTGCCTTTCCCGGGCGCCAGGAAAAACTTGAGCCCCAGCACCATTCCCACCACGCCAATGGCCACCAGCACACCGACTAGGATGTCTTTCCACAGCGCACTGCTACGCGCAGGAGGAGCAGGCTGCTGCTGCTGCACCGGCATCATGCCGGGCACAATGGCTCCATTGGGCAGCATCATCATGCCGGTATGCCCAGTGGCAGGCATTGCCGAGAAGGCTCCCGTTCCGTACGGCATCCCCTGCATCCCAGGCTGTCCATAGGGATTGGGAAACGCGCCCATCGGGCCGACCATGCTCATGTTCTGACCGGGCTGCATCTGCATGCCGGGCTGCGGATAACCGCCGGGACCGACGGCAGACATCATCGGGTCAGCGACCTGCATCGGCTGCGGTGCCGCAGCGGGCGCGGCGGGTGCTTGCCCTCCACTATGTGCATCGGCGTTAAACACCACCGTCGACAGAGCAGCTAGGTCCCCTGGCTCTTTGCCGTCTTCGCCCGGTGGACCACCCAGAATCTGCGTCGACTGCGCGGGCAGGTCTTCCGGCTGATGATCGGTCTGCACAATCGAGGTCTTCTCGTTGAGCAGCGCATCATTGGGATCCACAATCTCGGGCGAGTCTTCGACCAGCGTGCCGCCATCTTCCGGCTCGGACGCGTGTGGATCAGCGACCGGCGCAGACGTAGCCGGGGCCGCTTTGGGCGCCGACGAAATCGGTGCCATCGTCGGAGACTTTAGCCGTGCTGACGGAGGCAGCGCCGACTTTGGCGCTTGCACGGCATTCATGGCCTCGCGACCAATCTTGCGCTGCTCGTCGAGAACCGCCGCCTCTTTCTTCATCTCAACGCTAAACTGCTCGCGCATCCAGGTGGCAAGCGACTTGGCGTTGTAGACGGGCTCGGTCTGCACCAAAAAGTCCTGCAGATCGTCGTGCATGTCGCTACCCCACTGGTAGCGAGCCTCCAGATCCTTGGCCAGCGCCTTCATAATGATCTTGTCGAGCGCGGGCGGAATCTCTTTGTTCACCGTCGAGGGAGGCGGCACATTGACGTTGCGCACTTTTTCCAGCGTCGCAAAGTCGCTCTCACCAAGAAACAGTCGCTCGTTGGTGAGGATCTCGTAAAGGATGGTGCCGATGGCAAAGATGTCGGCCTTCTGATCAAGCGGCTTGCCGCCGACCTGCTCGGGGCTCATATAGCCAAACTTGCCCTTGAGCACACCGGCCTGGGTCTTAGACGAGCGCGACGCTGCTTTGGCGATACCAAAGTCGATGACCTTGACCTCGCCTTCATAGCTGACGATGACGTTCTGCGGCGAGACGTCGCGATGAATGATATTTAGCGGCTTGCCGGTCGCGTCCTTTTTACGATGGGCATAGTCGAGCCCTTCGCACATCTTGCTCGCCAGAAACGCCGCCATATTGACCGGCATAAACTTGCGCAGCCGACGGAAGCGATTTTGGATTTGGAGCACATCTTTGCCCCAGATGTACTCCATCGCGATGAAGTGGCTGTCGTCGATGCGACCGAGCTCAAAGATCTGGCAAATGTTGGCGTGATTCAGCTGCCCACAGATCTTTGCCTCGTCGATGAACATCTGAATGAAGTCCGCGTCCTCGGCCATGGACGGCAGGATCTTCTTGATCGCAATGATCTTCTCGAAACCTTCGACGCCGAAGGCTTTGGCCTTAAAGACCTCGGCCATTCCGCCCACGGAGATACGTTCGAGGAGCAGATATTTTCCAAATGGCTGCGGTAGTCGCACGCGCGCTCCTCAGAGGGGAGACCCCAGCACAGCACCCGTAGATACTCTTGTTATCGGGGTTTATCGTATGATAGGAGCCCGCCGCACGTCAATCGTCGCGGCGCACTAGGCCCTAGATAGAAGCTCTCGGGATAGGCTTTGCAGAATTTTGGCGGAATAGCCACGCGAGCCGATGGCCATCTCACCCATGCGAAACGCAGGCGATAACCCGCTTTAGGTGTATGAAGCCAACGTCGCTGCCGCCTAGTTTTGCAGACCCCACAGCGCAGGCTTTGAGCCTCGGCCAAGGCTTGTAGCCAGGTCTGTAGCAACGTAGTCAATCGCCACTGTAAGTGCGCGACTGTAGGCCGTCGAAGGCGCCTCTGTGCTGCTAAGGGCCGTCGCTGGTAACGCAAAGCTCTTGTCAAACAGGAGCTTGCCGTCCAGGAGCAGCACGACGTGGATGCGTCCGGTTAGCACGTAATAGCCGCCGCCATACGATGCTGCGCCTATGGCCACCGGAGCAGCAGCCACTGCAGCTGCGCTTGCAGGCCGCACTGACAGCGCATCTAAGCGCACCATTAGACTGTGATGCGCGCCGACTCGCATGGCTTGTCCAAGCGCCTCAAGACCATTGGTTAGGCCGACGGCGCGACTGGCGACGGCTGCAATGTCCCAGCGCCGCTGCAGGTGAGCCACGATGCTCTGCTGTCCAGCGGCTCCCAAGCCGCTAAATCCGGTCGGTACTTGCACCAAAGGCTCACCAACGACATGAACAGCCAGGCGCGGTCGCGGTGGCGTCGCAGGCTCAATGGGAACAGCGGGGCCGGTTGCGCTCTTGGATGTCGCAGGGCCAGCGCTGGCATGTAAAAGCGCAGCATCAGTGCGCTTGTCTGGATTCTTCTCAGCAACTTTGACCAAGCTTTTGCTGACCGCCACATCCGGCTTCGCGGGCAAGGACTGGGGCGGCTTAGTCTTGGTCCCGACAGCGGCAGCAGAGTCACTGGGCCTGGCATCAAAGCGCGCCGCATCTGGACCGTTCTTTGGACCGAGCTCTTTGACCGCTGGACCACCGACTACCACAGCGGCTCCAGTCAGCCCCTGCCGCAGAGCCTTCTCGCTGCCACCAGGCGCGCCTCCACCTGAGTCATTTACCGTGAGTAGCCGCGGCCGTAGCTGCGTAAAGACCGCGTACACCAAGTCATCAAGGTGCTCCAGGTCACCGACGGACTGTACGGTCACGCCACGAAACGAAGCATGCAGGCGCACTCGCGTAGACGAGATCTCTTCTAATCGCCCGCTGACGGTGTGCTCGACCTCGCCTTTGCCAAGCTGCGCGGGGATGTTGGCTTCACGCAGCGCCGCGTGCATCGCGCGGGCAAGCTCGACTCCAAGCTCGGGCAGCGAGGCTGGGACCACAAAAGGTGCCACATAGATCAGCGAGAGCGCTCCCCCAGGACGCGCTGCAGCCGGTCGCAGCGTCGCCAGCGGCGTCACAAGTGCAGCAGCCACCCACAATCCGGCCAGCCATGGAGCAAGCACACGGACAAGCCGCCGCCGCTGCTGTCTCTGCTCAATCGTCTTGGGGCTTGGGACACTCATCAGGTCTACCTCAGCAAATCGGCAACCGCCGAGCCTGTCAAGCACCGACGCGCAACCCGGCTGATAAGACAGCGCTTTGAGAGCTTCTATTCCAAGCATTGCGCCTCGATTTTGGCAGTGGCCAGAAGGCATACAGCACATGCATGCACGCACCTGCCAAACCTCCCAGTCGACAGCTAGGTGCAGGCGCACGCACAAAAGGATGCCGTCGCACTGACGACTGATTCTGGCTTCAACGGATCGCGTCAGATTCCCTGGTACAGCCAAAGTAGCAGGCGTGGCCGCGACGGCGAAAAACGGGCTCACTGTTGTCGCTCGCAATGGTCGTCATCTTGCAAAAACAGACTTGCTCGGTTAGCTTGCGGGCATGATGTTTGGTGGGCCGCTTGCAGGCTGGGTAGGACTCAAGCAGGTATTCACCTTGTGTACCAAGCACGTCAGCTATCAAACAGTGGTAACGTCGAGCCTTAGTCACTTTCGAGCGCGGTATGCCCACCCAAGTACCGACCAGACCGACACCAACTCCCCCGGCCAGGGGTCTTAAAAGCAGACATTGCTGTCCGTGAATTCTTACCAGTCCACGAAAACAATTCGTTGTAAGCAATCACGTCATCGCGTCCCAATAGATGACCAAGTCACAAGCGTGCTGGCTGTGGTCCGAGTCCAGCGCCAACGGAGTTCCTTATGAATCACTCTCAAGATCCTGCTAACGAGGTTTGCGAATGAACAAGACATCCGCCATTTTGGGCATGCTCGGTGCCCTAATCATCGGCTTCTTCGTCGGTAAGGCGACGATAGCTGATCACCCCACCAGCGGACACAGTGAGACCGCCGTTGCCGCCAAAGGCGCCGCTGTCGATGCGTCGGTAGAGCGCTACAAAGTCTCGCTCGGCAATGCGCCGGTGACTGGCCCAGCGTCGGCCAAAGTCACCATCATCGAGTTCTCTGATTATCAGTGCCCGTTCTGCTCACGCGTCGAGCCGACCGTCGACCAAATCAAGCGCAAATACGGCAAAGAGGTGCGCGTCGCCTTCCGACACAACCCGCTGCCGTTTCATCCCAACGCCGCCCCCGCCGCCCGTGCAGCCATGGCTGCCAGGGAGCAAGGCAGCGACAAGTTCTGGGCCTTCCACGAGAAGCTGTTCCAAAACCAGGACAAGCTAGAGCCCGAGACGTTCAAGAAGCTGGCTGGGGAAGTCGGCTTGAACATGGACAAGTTCAACAACGACCTGGCTCAGAACGCAGCCAAGTACGATGCGCAGATCCAAGCGGACCAGGCTGAGGGCAATAAGTTCGGCGCTCGTGGCACGCCTTACTTTTTCATCAACGGTCGCCCGCTGTCCGGCGCACAGCCGTTTGAGAACTTCAAAAAGATCATCGACGAGGAGCTCAACACTGCCGACCGTCTGCTCAAGAGCGGCGTTCGTGCCGAGCAGCTGTATGCCTCGATAACCCAGAACGCCAAGGACAAAGGCGGCGAGCCAGCACCGGCCCAGCGCCCCGCTTTCCAGCTGCCCGATCCCAAGGTTGTGTTCAAGGTTCCCGTCGGCAATGCCGCTGTCAAAGGACCTAGCGGCGCCAAAGTCACCATCATCGAGTTCTCGGACTTCCAGTGTCCGTTCTGCTCTCGCGTGATGCCGACCTTCAAGAAGATCGAAGAGACGTTTGGCAAAGACGTGCGCGTGGCCTTTAAGCACAACCCGCTGTCGTTCCATGACAAGGCCCACCTCGCCGCCGAAGCCGCAATGGCCGCTGGTGAGCAAGGCAAGTTCTGGCAGATGCACGACAAGCTGTTTGAGAACCAGACGGCTCTGGACCGCGCGAGCCTAGAGAAGTACGGCTCGGAGCTGGGTCTGGACATGGCGAAGTTTAAGAGCGCGCTGGAGACCGGCAAGTTCAAGCAAGCGGTCGACGACGACGCGGCTGAGGCAGCCAAGTTTGGCGCTCGTGGTACGCCGAGCTTCTTCATCAACGGCAAGCCGTTCCGAGGCGCGCAGCCTTTTGAAAACTTCGAGAAAGTCATCAAGAACGAGATCGAGCTAGCGACGGCGAAACTCGGCACCGGCGTCTCTCCGGAGAACCTATACGCCGAGCTGACCAAGGATGGACAGGACAAGGCTGCCGAGCCACCTAAGCCCGCCGCTCCTGCCGCTGAGGCGCAGGACAACGTGGTCTACAAGGCGTTGCTTGGCGACGCTCCGGTCAAGGGTCCCAAGGATGCCAAGGTCACGATGGTGATTTGGTCTGACTTCCAGTGCCCGTTCTGCTCTCGCGTAGAGCCCACCATCGCCAAGGTGCTGGAGACCTATCCCAAGGACGTCCGCATTGCCTTTAAGCAGCTGCCGCTGCCTTTCCACGACAAGGCTCACCTGGCCGCCGAAGCGACGCTGGCCGCCAAAGAGCAAGGCAAGTTCTGGGAGATGCACGACAAGCTGTTCGCCAATCAGCAAGCTCTGGATCGCCCGTCGCTAGAGAAGCACGCGGCGGACCTGGGCCTGAACATGAAGAAGTTCCGCGAGGCTCTCGACAGCGGCAAGTTCAAAGCCAAGGTCGACGCTGAGCTGGCCGAGGGCAACAAGATCGGCGCCAACGGCACGCCAGCGTTCTTCATCAATGGCAAGAGCCTGTCGGGCGCGCAGCCTTTCGAAGCCTTCAAGGCCAAGATCGATGCCGCCATCGCCGACGTGGACGCAATGCAGAAGCAGAAGCGCATCCCCGCCAAGGCGATTTACGACGAGATCATGAAGGATGCCAAAGAGGCGGCGACTGCAGCACCAGCGAAGGGCGGCGAAGAGGCTGAAGACAAAACGGTCTACAAGGTCGATCCAGGCCAGGGCCCAAGCTTTGGTCCCGCCAACGCCCCGGTCACTATCGTCGAGTTCTCGGACTTCCAGTGTCCGTTCTGCTCACGCGTGGTGCCGACGATGAAGAAGATCAAAGAGACGTTCGGCAAGAAGGTTCGCGTCGTGTGGCGCAACTATCCGCTGCCCTTCCACCAGGATGCTCCCGGTGCTGCAGAAGCAGCTTTGGCGGCCAACGCGCAGGGCAAGTTCTGGGAGATGCACGACAAGATGTTTGAGAATCAGCGCGCCCTCGATCGCGCCTCCCTGGAGCGCTACGCCTCGGAGATTGGTCTGGATGTGGCACGCTTCAAGGCCGACCTAGATGGCGGTCGTTACAAGAGTGCAGTGAAGGCCGACACCGACTACGGCAACAGCCTTCCCGGTGGTGGCATGGGCACTCCGACCTTCTTTATCAACGGTCGCAAGCTCGCTGGTGCCTATCCGTATGAGAAGTTCGAGCAGCTGATCAAAGAAGCTCTCGCCAAGAAGTAGCCCGTGGCTGACCGAGGGAGGCCTGGCTTCCCTCGGTGGCTGCGGTTCCAAGCAAGTCCTGGCCCTGCGCCACTTCGCTCCAAAAATTCCCAAAACTACAGATCAACACTGACGCTGCTGAATCGCTGTCAGCGAGAGCCGTCGACGACGCAGGTAGCTGTCACTACGGATCTGGGTATACTCAAGTTGAATCTTGTCCCTTACGACACGGAGGTCTCCTCAATGGGTCGTGCGCTGCTTGGCCTCATCAAAGGCATTCTAGTTGGTGGCGGTGTTGGTTACTGCCTGCTCAAGCTGGGTCATCCAGACTGGGCGGTACTGCAATACCTGTGCTGCGGCATTATCGGTGCCATCGTCGGCCTCATCTGCGGCAAAGCACCGTGGAACGCCGAGACAATTTGGACACCCATCCTGAAAGTGCTGGTGGGCTTTGGCATCGGCGCTGGCATGTACGGCCTGGGCCACAACTTCCTACCGGCACT
>JAGNNG010000005.1:0-3174 GCA_017990795.1 Deltaproteobacteria bacterium | reverse complement strand
TGCAGAGGCATCGGCGGCACCGGCTTTAACGCCCCGGGATCTACAGGGCTGGTACCCCGGCGTTCAAGCTGCTGCTGTAGCTGCTGCTCCAGCTTTTGCACATCCGCCGCGCCGCTAAAGCCTTCGCTGACATAGCGAACGACACCGTCTGCATCAATGACGTAGCTGGTCGGCATCTTGGGCGGGTCGTATAGCTCCACCACTTTGCCCGCCGGATCGAGCAGGACTTTGAACGTCAGCTTAAACTTGGCCATCAGCGCCTGGGCGTTCTGACGCTGATTGTCGATGTTGACACCCACCACCACCACGCCCTTTGAAGCCAGTCGCTGATGTAGCTTCTCCAGCTCCGGCAGCTCTTTTAGGCACGGCTCACACCACGAGGCCCAAAAGTCCAGCAGCACCACTTTGCCCCGCAGGTCCACAAGCCGCACTTTGGTGCCCGTCGCATCTACTAGCTCAAACGACTTCGCCGGCTCACCAGCGCGCGGACCCGCAGCAGCGGCGCGACCCGCAACCAGGCAGCTGCCTAGTAGCGAGGCCGCACACAGCAGACGCAGCGTCCTCCGGCTCACTTTGCCTGCTCCGCTTCGATGTAGCTGCGCAGCGCCTCAACCGAGTTGACTGATTTGGCGCGCTTGCAGTTCACAAAGAAGCTCGGCGTGCCATCCAGCTTGAGCTTGTCACCCACGGCGCGCTCCCGCGCTACCCGGGCCCGCGTCGCTGGATCGTCCATCAGGACCTTAAACTTCTCGACATCCAGCTCCAGCTCTTTGGCGTAGCGCAGAAGGTCGGGCAGCCGCAGGTGGTCTTGGTTCTCAAAGACTTTGTCGTGATAGGCCCAGAACTTGCCCATTCGTCCCGCAGCCACCGTCGCTGCAGCCGCATTCGCTGCATTTGGATGCGCCGAGATCGGAAAGTTCATGAACACCAGCCGCACCGTCGGAAACTCTTTCAGGATCTGCTTCAGCCACGGCTCGGCCATCTTGCAGTGCGGGCACTCAAAGTCCGAGAACTCGACGATGGTAATCGGAGCCTTGGGATCACCACGCACGGCAGCGTCACCAATGTTGATGTCCTCGCAGGGCACATTGACGAAGCGCGCTGAGTACTTTTCTTCAGCCTCGCTCTCAAGAAAGCCATCGGCGAGCATTTTCTGCAGGTACTTGGCGGCCACCAGCGACAGCCCGCACTTGGCATCCGTCTGCAGCGACACCAGCAAGGAGTGCGGCTTGCCGCATGGCGACGGAAACTTCTTAAGCAGCTTGCGCAAGCTATCGAGTTCAGACGGCAGCATCCCGCCTATATCGAGCTTGGGAATTTCGTCACTGCCACCAGCAGCCTTGGGCGCGGCTGCCACCGGCTTGGGCGGATCCGCAGCCCACGCAGCGGTAGCTCCGCCGCCAAAGAGGGTAAGGCAAAGGGCCGTGGCAATGCTGAGGGGCGCTGTCATTCGCTTCATCGGCTAGTCCCTGTCCAGTTTTGTTTCGCTATGGCCCACGCTTGCAGGGCTTGCAAGAAGGTGCCAGCGTCAATTGCTTCCATTGGCAGCGAGGCTGCTCTCAGAGTCTTTTTGGCTTGCCCGGCTTCTTGATTATGAAGCGCTTGGCAGCTGCAGCAACAGCCTTGACCGTCATCTTGGACGGCGCAGCGCCGATGTTTTATCACACAATGTTTACAGCCTCGGGAAAAGGCCATCAAGTCGCGGCTGTGGACCCTGAATTTTCCAGCGCTCGCAAAAGCGGATTCACATAATCGGCATGTCGCACAAACACGCCATCTAGGCCACGACCTCCGGTCTCAGGACGCTTCACGTCGGCAAAGACGCCGTTTGCCACCGCCGCGAACAGGCCGTCTGCAGCCACCTGCTCTAGCAGTCGATGCGCGTCGCTCAGCACTTGTTTTGCCCGAGCTACCACTTTGCCCTCAGGATTCCACGTGATCTCTGACGAGAGGCTGCGCGCCGCCGTAAACATATAATCGGCTCCCTTGATCGCTGCGAAGCGATCTTGCAGCAGCGGCGTGTGAATCGACTCGGTCATCATCCCCAGAAGCTCGATCGTCTGCTCGGTCATGACGCCAACCAGGTCGAACAGGCCGTCGACGCGATGCGACCAAAAGATGTCGCCTGACTTGTGCTTGGTCGCGGGCATCCACTTGATCGGATGCTGAGGGAAGACCTGCCGCACCAGCTGCGCCTGTGCGACCTCCATGAGCAGCGAGTCGGGCAGCCCCTTGTCTATCTCAAAAGCGTGGCCTAGACCCATCTGCTCGGCGCGTAGCCCAGCGCGATAGGCAAAGGCTTCATTTATAAACTGCGAGGCGAGAACGGTGTGCGCGGCCTCGACGGCGTCGGCGGTGGTTAGGTAGTTGTCCTCGCCGGTGTTGATGATGATGCCCGCTCGACCCACGATCCGGCGTGAGAAGTACTGGTCGCACAAGGTCCGGCGCGGGTTGATGTCGCGGAACAAGATGCCGTACATGGCATCGTTTAGCAGCATATCCAGGCGCTCAACGGCCCCCAGGTAGGCAATCTCGGGCATGCACAGCCCCGACGAATAGTTGACCTGCTGCAGGTAGCGACCGAGCCGCTCTTGCTCCTCGTCCAGCGCCGAGCGGACGATGCGAAAGTTCTGCTGAGTGGCCCAGGTGCCGCCGTAGCCTTCAGTGGTGGCCCCGTAAGGCACGTAGTCAATTAGCGACTGCGCCGTCGAGCGGATGACCGCAATGATGTCGGCCCCGACCTGCGCCGCTGCGCGCGCCTGATCTGCGTCGTCGTAGATATTTCCAGTCGCCACAATCACATACTTAAGCGGTGGACCGCCCTCAGGCCGCACCACGTCACCCGTCGGAGGTCGGCGCAGCGGTCCCAGACCCAAGCGATGCCACGCGCCGATACGCTGCGCCCGCGCATCATCAATCGTCTTTAGCGCCACCGCGGTCGGAGCTGCCATCACCCGCTCTACGGCCTCACGCTGGCTGGCTAGGGTCGCTGCGTCTTGGGAAGAGAGCCCAGCCGCATCGCCGTATGCAAGCTCCTCTGCCGCTTCTTGCATGGACAGGCTGGGATTGCGTAGCAGCGCCAAGCCCAGAAAGAACGCCGCCCCGCGGTCAATCAGGCCAGCGGCCTTCAGACGGTCCACGCAGCGATTCACCAGCGGCACACCCTCATCATCC
>JAGNNG010000268.1 GCA_017990795.1 Deltaproteobacteria bacterium | reverse complement strand
AAGCTGGCCACCAGCTTGGTCGGCAGGTTGCGAATAAACCCGATGGTGTCCGACATCAGGATCTTCTGCTTCGGCTCGGGGAATAGCTGGCGCACGGTGGTGTCCAGCGTCGCAAACAGCTTGTCGGCAATATAGGTGTCGCTGCCGGTCAGGGCATGAAACAGCGTCGATTTGCCCGCGTTGGTGTAGCCGCACAGCGCCACGCGCCGCAGCCCTTGGCGACGGGACGAGCGGGTTACATGCTCGACCTGCAGCGCCTCGATTTCCTCGCGCAGCTGAGCCACGCGGTCGCGCAGCTTGCGGCGATCCAGCTCCATCGCCGACTCACCGGCGCCTTTGCCGCCGATGCCGCCGCGCTGCCGGTCGCCGCCTTTGCCCGAGTCCCGCAGGCGCGGGGCCATGTACTGCAGCCGCACCAGCTCGACCTGCAGCTTGGCCTGACGACTGCGCGCGTGCCGATGGAAAATTTCCAAGATCAGCGCCGTGCGATCAAAGACGCCGTAGACCGCGCACGCGTCCATCAGGTTGCGAGCCTGCGACGGTGACACTTCGTGATCCAGCAGCACCAAGGTCTTTTCGTCGCTGGCATTGCAGACCTTGACCAGCTCCTCGATCTTGCCCGGACCCAGGTACGCGCCTGAGTCAAACGACTGTCGCTTCTGCGTGACCTGTCCGTCGACGTGCAGGCCCAGCGTCTTGGCCAGGCGACCTAGCTCTTCTAGCGACTCGGTGAAGTCTTGGTCGCTGACGTCGGGCAGCTGCACGCTGCACAGGATGGCGCGCCGGGGCACGTCGGGCGCGGTATCAAAGAGGCGACCATTGGTGCCGCGTCGTCCTTCTTCGGTGGTTGACTCGGCGTGGTCTTCGGGATTGCTACTAGAGCTGGGTTTTTGCGGCGGGGCTGTCGACATCGAGAGAATGCTACCTATCAGCGCGAGAGGAAG
Source organism: Deltaproteobacteria bacterium (assembly GCA_017990795.1). Lineage (GTDB taxonomy): Bacteria > Myxococcota_A > Polyangia > Palsa-1104 > JAEUJZ01 > JAGNNG01. Next base: position 3,110 of record JAGNNG010000268.1, on the reverse strand, counting down.
GCTGGCTCGCCAAACCACCAAGGCTTGGCCTAAGCGCCTAAAAAGAGACGGCAACCATAGTTGCTTGGGCCTTTGGTGGCAAGCCTGCAGCCGCTTTCTCGGGCTGCGCTGTGGGCCAAAGCCCGATTTCGCAAGGTGCCAGTCGTGTTGTCGATGCGTTTAAGTTTCACCGCAACCGGCAGCTAGGCGGCGTAACTCGTTGAAATTTCGACAGCAAGTTCGCCGGCCAAGCTGAGCACCAGGTGCTTGGGCACTGCGCGCCAAGCTGAGCCGGTCCACTCGGAGGCCGCGATTGTCGGCACGAGCTGCAGCAAGCTCCCTGTAGCTGGGCGGGATCGGGTATCTTAGACAAGATGGCCACAGCAGATTCTTCGATCGCCACCAACCCTCATACGGCGCTTCCCAGTGAGCCCGTGGATGTACGCGACCGCATCGGCTCTACCGTCGCGGGTCGTTACAAAGTGATCTCGCTGCTTGGGGAAGGCGGCATGGGCGCGGTGTATCTGGTGGAGCACACCCAGATTCGCAAGCGCATGGCCTTAAAAGTCCTAAGTCACGAGATGATGCAAAACCCCGAGATGGTGACGCGCTTTGAGCGTGAAGCCCTCGCGGCGGCGCACCTGGAGCATGTCAACGTCGTCGCTGCTTCGGACCTTGGACGCACTGAGGACGGCGCGCTGTTTCTGGTGCTGGAGTACATCGACGGGCAGAACCTGCGTGACGTGCTGGGCTTTGGTGCCTTGCCACCCGCGCGGGTGCTGCATATTGCGCGACAGATCACCAGCGCTCTGATTCGCGCGCACGCCGTCGGCATCGTGCATCGGGATTTGAAGCCCGAAAACATCATGCTGCAGCAGCGCGACGAGAGTCTGGATCTGGTCAAGATCCTCGACTTTGGTCTTGCCAAGGTGCGGGTCGAGGCGCTGCTGTCGTCGGATCAGGATGCCGCCCGGTCCGAGGTCCTGACGCGCTACGGAACCGTCTTTGGCACGCCCGCGTACATGGCTCCCGAGCAAGCGGTAGGTGCAGAAGTAGATGGTCGCACCGACCTGTACGCGCTGGGTGTGATTATGTACGAGCTGCTCACCGGCTACGTCCCGTTTGACTCGGATGATCCGTCGGAGCTGTTGAAGTTTCACATCACGATGAAAGTGCCAGCGATGGCCGAGCGGTCGCCCGGAGTGCGGGTGCCAGCCGCCATCGAGCAGTTGGTGCTGCGACTGCTAGAGAAGCGTCCCGACAAACGGGTGCAGGATGCGCGGCTGCTGCAGGAGGCGATAGATCAAGTCGCCGTTTCCGAGGGACTGCGCTTTGAACCGTCGCTGTCCATGCACCGTGGCGCAATGCCGGTGGGCGTCGTTCCCAAAGAGGAGGAGCCGGCTGCAGAGTCCAGCGACACCGGGCACAAGCCGACCGTGGTCGGTCCCGGAGGCGTCGATGTCTATGGCAACACCCAGCCCAAATCGTCAGGAGGATCTGCGGCAGTTGGGAATGGCTCTGTAGCACCAGGGCTTGCTGCAGAACCGGGAATCCAGCTGGTAAATGCAGAGGCGACGACCGCAGATGGGGCTGCGACTGCGGAAGGGGAGAGCAAGGGAACCGGAGCCAATCCGGCGCTTCCCAAGCTGCGTGCTCCAAGCATGGTCAACCTGGCGATGCTAAAGCCCGACACGGCCAATCCTGAGCTGCTGGCCCCTGCGCCGCCACCGACGGCAGGTGAGCGAGCACGTGAGCTTGCCAAGCAGGGTTGGATCTGGATCTGTACGGTGGCATTCCCAGCGCTTTTGCGGGCTGGCAACTGGACTTGGCAGAAGACCAAGATCTACGTTCCTAAAGCGTGGAACGGACTCCTAAACTTTATCCGGCCACGGCTTCCGCAGAAGTGGCGAGGCGTGTCGCAGCTAGGCTTAGGAATGGCAGTGGCGGCGCTGCTTGCGATTCCCCTGACCATTGCCATGTTTGTGTGGCTGTCGTCCGATGAGCCCGCGGTACCAAGCGCCGTTCCTACTGCCGGCTTTGCAACGGATAAAGAGATGGAGCGCGGCGTGGAGGATGGGGTCTCTACCCTGGAGTCCCTGCTGGCGAAGTATCCCAAGGATGCGCGCATTCACAAGGCGCTGATTCGCGCTCACACCCAGCGCAAAAACTACAGCGCGGCGCTGCGGATCTTGGCGCCGCTGCTGCAGCTGGACCCCATCACCAAGTCTGATCCGCAGATTGGTCAAATGCTGGCCGCGGCGGTGCTGGTGCCCGATACCTCGGACACGGCGCTGCAGTTCCTAGAGATGGCGATGGGCGAGTCTGGTGTAGACCTCCTGCTAGATCTAGCAGAGCGCACCACCATGGAGCCCTGGCGCACCAAGCTAAACCAGAGCCTGACCAAAGAGTCGGTGCGCGCGCAAGCCTCTCCTGAATCGCTGCTTCTGCTGGATCTGCAGTCGGCTCCGCGCTGCGAGACCAAGCGGGATCTACTGCCGCGCGCCACCCAGAGCGGCGGTCCGCGCGTCCTTGCCTACCTGCAAAAGATGCAGCTGACGACGGGCTGCGGACCGGGCGGTCAGGTCGACTGCTACCCCTGTCTGCGCAAAGGGAACACGCTACAGAAGTCGATTACGACTTTGTCTGCTCGCTTAAATTCCGGCAAGTAGAGCTTAGGGAATCAGCGCCGACTCCTAAGCGCTAGATGCTACAGAATTGCAACAAGACCTCCTCCTCCTGCTCGTCAAAATGCCCCCAAAATTCTGCAGATGTAGGTAGGGTTGCCAAGGGCGGCCTGGTTCCGGCAAGCTCTGCGCATGCGGCACTTGGCGATCCTAAAGACCGGCTCTACGTTTACTGATCTGGCGCAGCGGCGCGGTGACTTTGAGGACTGGTTTGCTCACCAGCTGCGCTTTTTGGGAGCCAAGTTTTCGGTCCTGGATGCGCAAGCGCTGCCGCTCCTGCCTCCTGCAGAGTCATTTGACGGAATCCTCGTAACGGGTAGTTCATCGACGGTGCATGAGCATGAGCCGTGGTCGGTGCGAGCGGGCAAGTGGCTGCATCGGGCCGCGCACGCAGGCGCGCCGATCTTGGGAGTCTGTTACGGACACCAGCTGCTGGCTTCTTCGTTT
>JAGNNG010000267.1 GCA_017990795.1 Deltaproteobacteria bacterium | reverse complement strand
GCCCCGCGCCGACCCACCGCTTCCTGCTCACGTTTGCGTTTGGCCTTATCCACGGCTTTGGCTTTGCCTCGGTGCTGCGCGAGATCGGTCTGCCCAGCCAGGGCCTTTTGTGGTCACTTTTGGCCTTTAACTTGGGCGTCGAGCTGGGGCAGCTGCTGGTGGTCACGCTCGCGTTTCCTGTGCTGCATCTGTTGGCGCTGCGCGGGAACCGTCAGCCCCTGCGTGGCCGCCCGCTGGAGACGCTGCTGGTGCTGGTCCTGCTGAGCCTGTGCGCGCTGCTGCTGTGCCGCTTTGGGCTGCCGTGGCCAAACGTGTGCGTGGTGGTAATCGGTGGGCCGCTGGCGCTGCTGTGGCTGGTGCCGCGCTGGGGTTATGCGCGCTGCGTGCGCGTGGGCTGCTCGGCGGTGATGCTGCTGTTTGCGCTGCTGTGGTTGGCGGAGCGGGCGTCGGGTCGAAGCGTATTTGGAGGCGCGCTCGGCTAGATCTAATCGGCCAGCGCGTCGAGGCAGTCGCGAACTTCTTTGGTGTGCCAGATCTGACGCTCGCTGACGATGTAGTAGCGGATGTTGCCGTCGGGATCGATCAGGAATGACTCGGGAAATTTCTCGGTGCCGTAGCGTCCGGGCAGCGACTTGTCCTTGTCCAAAAGGATGGTCATTGCCGAGCCCTCTTTGAGGAAGTTGCGCACCAGATCCCAGTTTTCATCGACGCTGACTGCCAGCACGGTGACCGGCTTGTTCTGCGCCCGCAGGTCGGCTGCCAGGCGCTCTAGCGACGGCATCTCGACTACGCAGGTGCTGCACCAGGTCGCCCAAAAGTTAAGCAGGACGACGCGGCCTTTCTGGCGCTCTGACGAGAGCAGCGCGGACAGCTTGACCTCGGTACCGTCGGCTAGCTTTAGCGTAAAGTCTGGCGCACGCACCGGCAGCTTGCCCAGCACGGCGTTCATGGGCGTCGGTCGCAGCACCTGACATGGGGCCTCGCGGGTTCGTCTGACACCCTCGCGACCACGTGAAATAGCGTCGGGCAGGCTGACCCCAAAGTGGACAAACAAAGCTGCCGAGCACAGCGCTGCCACCCCATATGCAGCGGCTTTCATCGACCCAGAGATGGCATTGGCCATGGCGAGTTATCTAGCTCCTTCTAAGGCCGCGCGCACGGCCCCAATATTCAGACGCAGCACCGAGGCCCGCTGGCCGTTTACCGTCACCACCGGAACCAGCGTCCCGTAGGCTTGCTGCAGGGCAAAGTCTTGATCCACATCCGTCTCGACCAGCTGAAACGTCAGCCCGTGGGCTAGCTGTTGCAGCTCGGCTTTGGCGTCGTCGCAGAGGTGACAACCGCGGCGTGTAAATAGCTCGACCCGGAGCGGGACCATTGGCTCAAGCATATCAGAAGCCTAGCGGTGGACGCGGGCCAGATGCGATGGAGAGTTGTGCTGTCAAATGCAGCATCGCAGGCGTGAACGTCGCTGCTGATTTTCGCTGTGGTCGCGCCGTTGACCCCGTCGGGCGCGAGGTGTTAGCGTCGCCCCGTGACTCTGCCAGGTTCCTCTGCTACCCGCCAAATCGTGATCGCCGACGACGAGCCCAGTCTGCGTAAGGTCCTCGGCTCTCTTTTGCGACGACAAGGTTATGAGGTAGCCGAAGCCCGCGATGGCGAAGAGGCCTTGGCACTGCTCTCGCCGCAGGTGTCGGTGCTTATCACCGATCTGCGCATGCCCAAGCTGGATGGGATGACGCTGTTCCGGCGCGCGCTTGCTGAGCATCCCGACCTAAAAGTCATCATCTGGACTGCCTACGGTCGCATCACCGAGTCGGTCGAAGCCGTCAAGCACGGCGCCTTTGACTACATCGAAAAAGGCATCGACAACGAGCTGCTGCTACAGGTCGTGCGCAAAGCGATCAGTAGCTATGAGCTGGACCAGAAGTCGCCTCGGGGCACCGTTGGTCCAGTGCCCCGCTCGGTGGGTCGCTTTGGCTTGATTGGCACTGCGCCGGCGCTGCAGCAGACGTTCTCGCTGATTGAAAAGGTCGCCGATACGCCCTCTACGGTCCTCATCAGCGGCGAGAGTGGTACCGGCAAAGAGCTAGTCGCGCGCGCGCTGCACGAGCACTCCAGCCGCAAAAATGAGGCCTTCATCAAGATCAACTGCGCGGCCATTCCCAAGACGCTGATGGAGTCGGAGCTGTTCGGTTACGAGAAAGGCGCATTCACCGGCGCTGTTTCGCAGAAACCGGGGCGCTTCGAGCTGGCCGATCGCGGGACGCTGTTTCTGGACGAGATCGGCGAGCTACCCGTCGAGATGCAGGTCAAGCTGCTGCGCGTGCTGCAAGAGTCCGAGTTTGAGCGCGTCGGCGGCATTCGTACGCTGCGCGTCGATGTTCGCGTCATCGCAGCCACCAATCGCGAGCTGCTCAAAGAAGTGGCGCTTGGGAACTTCCGCGAGGAGCTTTACTACCGGCTGAACGTGGTGCCGATCTCGCTGCCGCCGCTGCGCGAGCGTCCGCAGGACATCCCGCTGCTGGTGCGTCACTTTATTGGCCGCTTCAACGAGCGCCTGCGCAAAGCCATCACCGACGTCAGCCCCGAAGCCATGGAAGTGCTGCTGCGCTATCCGTTTCCCGGCAACATCCGCGAGCTGGAAAACATCATGGAGCGCACCATCCTGCTTAGCGAAGGAGCGGTGATTGGGGTGCGCGATCTGCCGCCAGCTGTCGTCACCGTGGCTGCTGCGCCTACTCCACTTCAGAACGCTGGGTCTGCGGCACCGGCTGCTACTGCGACCGGACAGGCGGCGAGCAGTGGACCGTGGACGGTGGTGCCACCCCGTCCGCCGGTGTCGTCGCTAAAAGAGATCGTGCGGCAGGAAACCGAGCGGGTCGAGCGCGAGATGATTCAAAAAGCGCTGGCCGATACCGGCGGCAATGTCACGCAAGCTGCCCGCCAGCTGCGCATCAGCCGCAAGAGCCTACAAACCAAGATGAAAGAGCTGGGCCTGCGCGACAAAGAGCAGTAGGCAGGTGGGCAGGGTGACAGCGACGGCAAAGCTCCGAAGTAGAGGCTGCCGTCGCTGCGTAGGAACTACTCGGTGCGCTGGGTTAGCGTTGTGCGCAGCTTGAGGGGCTTGCCGTCGCGCAAGACCTGGACCTCAACCTCTTGGCCGGGCTTGTACTTTTTGAGCGCAAACGCCATGTCCTGCAGCGTCGAGATCTTGCTCTCGGCGATACCGACCAGGGTGTCGCCTGCGACGATACCGGCCTTCTCTGCGGGGCTGCCAGGCCGCGCGCCCGACAGCTTGACGCCACCTTGAGCGCCCTGCATGGCCGTGTAGTCAGGAATCGTGCCCAGATAAGCGCCGTAGCCTCGGTCTCCGGTGCGCGGGGCGGGTCCACTTGGCTTTTTGAAGGTCAGTCCCGCTGGCTGCTGCACCAGCTTGTCGCCGAGCGCGCGCGTGATTCCCGAAGCCAGCGTCGCAATCTGCGCAATCCCCATCGAGTTGATCTTGTCTGCCGTGTCCGTGGGACGGTGATAGTCGGCATGGGCGCCGGTAAAAAAGAACAGCACCGGTACTCCTGCGGCATAAAACGGCGTCATGTCGCTGGGTCCGTAGCCATCGCCGCCCAGCTTGCAGGTCAGGGTCGCGCGCTGACACTCCGGTGCGATGAGCTGCGCCCACTCCTCTGCAGAGTCGCTGCCCTGCACCATCACCGTGGGCTGAGTCTGGCCTGCCGAGGAAGCCAAGCGTCCCACCATGTCAAAGTTGAGCATGGCCCGCAGCTGGTCTTTGGTCAGCCCTGGTACCAGTGTTGAGACGAAGCGGCTAGAGCCGACCAGGCCAAGTTCCTCGCCGGTAAAGGCGACAAAGTAGGTATCAAATGGGCGCGAAGGCAGCGCCGCCAGCTGTCGAGCGGTCTCTAACATTGCGACGGTGCCAGAGGCGTTGTCGTCGGCTCCTGGATGTACCACCTTCTGCCCTGGTGCTAACGAGCTACGACCACCAAGCCCCAGGTGATCGTAGTGGGCACCGATGACGACGGCTGGAGTGCTAGTCGAA
>JAGNNG010000266.1 GCA_017990795.1 Deltaproteobacteria bacterium | reverse complement strand
CCCTACGACCGGCACACCGCAGTTGAGAATAACTTTGCTCAATTTGTGGCGCTGAAAAAGCGCGCGCAGGGGATTCGGCGCACCGGCTCGGCGGCGCTAGATCTGGCACTGGTCGCCAGCGGTGGCTTTGACGGCTACTGGGAGATGAAGCTAAAGCCGTGGGACATCGCGGCGGGTATCTTGCTGGTGCAAGAAGCAGGCGGTGTGGTCACAAGCTGGCGGGGCGAGCGCGTCTCGCTGCAGCAAGGCGAGGTCTTGGCCTCAAACGGTCTTCTGCACGAGCAAGTGCGACAAGTCTTAGGTCAGACGCAGCACAACGTGTTTGCCTAGCGAGCTGACAGCGGCTCAAGCAGACGTCCTTCGCTGCTGATTTTGGCGCAGACACGGAGCCTTGCTTGCCCGGGTTTGGCTGCTGCTGCTATACGGATCTAATGCTGCTAGTTCGTATCGCCTACAAGCCCGAGCGCATCCCCCGCTTTGGACGCGTGCTGCCTGAGACCCCCGATTTGGTCGAGCTACTCGACGGAGATCCCCTGGCAGGACCGACCGAGCCAACGGGGGAGACGCTGGCTTACACTCCTGACGAGTGGCAGGCGGACCCAGATGGCAGCGATGTCGAGCTGCTATGTCCGGTGGTGCCGCAGAAGATCATCGGTGTCGGCTCCAACTATCGGCTGCACGCCAAAGAGATGGGCAAGCCGATTCCCGCCGAGCCGCTGTTGTTTCTAAAGCCTCCCTCGGCGTTGCTGGCACCGGGCCGGGCGATCGAGCGTCCGGGCGAGTTTGAGCGCTGCGACTACGAAGGTGAGCTAGCGGTCGTGATCGGGCGCCGCCTGCACCGTCAGCCGCCGTCGGCCATTCCGTCGTTCATCTTGGGCTACTCGGTTCTAAATGATGTGACGGTGCGCGATCTGCAGAAAAAGGACGTGCAGTTTACGCGGGCCAAGGGCTTTGACACCTTCTGCCCGCTGGGACCGGCGATTGCGACCCACTTTGATGTGCAGGCGCTCAAGCTCACGACGCGGCTCAATGGCAAAGTGGTGCAGGACTCGACGGGGGACCAGCTGATCTTTTCGGTAAATGAGGTGCTGTCGTTTATCTCGCAGGTGATGACCTTGGAGCCGGGGGATGTGATCACCACGGGCACGCCGATGGGCGTTGGCAACCTGAAGCCGGGCGACCTGGTCTCGGTGACGATTGACGGCATTGGCACGCTGTCAAATCCTGTTGTCGCCGGTCCCTCGCTGCCCAAGCTCCCCGAGCGCTCTGGCGGATAGGTGCCAACGTCGTCTTCGATCGTGGCTACTTTTTAAACCGCTAGCTGCTGACGATTCGGCTGTGCTAAGCGATGGCCTGTGTCCTGCGTATCTTCAGCTCTCGCTTCTGCACAGTGTTTGGTAGCGACGTTTACACGCGCTGCTTCATCGGTCCGTCACTGCTTCAAGCTGCTACCGGGCTTTCAGTTCGACGAAACCATGACCGGCCAGCTGCGACTAGACGGTCAGCCAAGCCCCAAGCAAGTCCGCTTTCGCGTGCGAGCCGCTGTCTCCAAGCTGGCCGACTTTGCGCAGGACGGACGAACCGAGATTCGCGGTGAAGTCTCCATCGATTCGCTGGTTGAGAGCGCGCCGCTGATCGGCTCGCTGTGGATCTTGCCGCTGTCGCGAGTCATCCGTTACCAGTTCGACTTTCAGCTGCCCAGCGGCGAGACGATGCACTTTGGTGGGCAAAAAGATGTGCGGCTGTTGGCCCTCAAAGAGACCATGACGACCCTGCCTGCTGTGCTGCAAGATTCGCGCGGCGCAGAAATTGGGCGCGCCACGGTCTACTTCAACATCAGAGACTTGCCTTCCTTTTTGTTTAGCTTTCGCACCGTGACCTCCAGTTAGGGCCAAGGACCCCCAACATCGCCATGCCAAGCCAGCCATCTAAGCAGCTCGAGTCATTTGCCAATCCCCGCCCGGGTCGAGACTACGAGATCCGCTTCGACTGCCCAGAGTTTACGTGCCTGTGCCCGCTCACGGCGCAGCCCGACTTTGCCACCATTCGCATCAGCTACACCCCGCGTGAGCTGTGTATTGAGCTGAAGTCGCTCAAGATGTACCTGTGGTCATTTCGCGACGAGGGCGCGTTCCACGAGAAGGTCATTAACCGCATCGCCGACGACATCATCGCCACCATTTCGCCCAAGCAGCTGCGCGTAGAAGGCGACTTCGCCGTGCGCGGTGGCATCGGCACCGTGGTGGTAGTTGAGCACAGCGCTGCCTAAGCAAACGACCTCTTGCCTTGATGCATTGAAAGGCTTTCTTGCCCGCCCGACCTCGTAGAGCCCAGTCGCTCGACGAAGCGACTTCTTCAGCCAGCGCGCTTCACGACGCCCCCGCGCAAACTTCACAGCAGAGCTTGTTCAACAAGACCGAGATCGACCTGCTACGGACTGGCCTTGTCAGCTGGTTTCGGCGGGGGCATCGCGACATGCCTTGGCGCAAGCTCGCCGATCCGTATGCGATCTGGATCTCGGAGATCATGCTGCAGCAGACGCGGGTTGATACGGTACGCGGCTACTTCGAGCGCTTTATGGCGAGCTTTCCGACGATCCAGGCGCTAGCCGCCGCGCCGCAAGAGCAGGTGCTGGCGCTGTGGAGTGGCCTTGGCTATTACGCGCGCGCTCGAAACTTGCACGCGGCGGCGCAGCAGGTGGTGCAGCGACATGGCGGCATCTTCCCGAGCGATCCGGAAGCAGTGCAGGAGCTGCGTGGGATTGGGCCGTATACCGCGGGGGCGATCCTCTCGATTGCGTTTGGTCAGCGGGCGCCGCTTTTAGATGGCAATGTGATTCGGGTGCTCTCGCGGCTGCGGGCACTAAGCGAGCCAGCGGAAACCACCGTCGGGAAGCGTCTATTTTGGTCGCTCGCAGAGGAGCTGGTTCCACCTCCCCGAGCCAAGCGTGAGGCCAACGATCCAGGCGACTTTAACCAAGCCATGATGGAGCTTGGCGCGACCGTGTGCCTGCCGCAGCGGCCCGTGTGTCTGGTCTGTCCGGTGGCCTCGCTGTGTCGCGCGCGCCAGCTGGGTCAGGTGGAGCTATATCCTCCTGCCAAAAAGGCGAAGTCGGTACCGGTGGTGCAAGTGCTGGTGCTGGTGGTGCGGGCGCAAGGACAGCTGCTACTGCTGAGGCGACCACCATTAGGATTGTGGGGCGGGCTGTGGGAGCCGCCAACCCTGAACCTGGAGCTGGGAGAGTCCCCGCGTGAGGCGTTACCGCGGCTGCTACAAGAGCGACTCAATCTGCGCTCGGAGGCCCAGTCATCCCTGCAGGAACTGCCCGCTTTTGTGCACTTGCTGACCCATCGCGAGATGCACTTTGCGCCGTTCTTGCTCGACTGGTCAGGCGTGCTACCAAGCCTGCGACTGTCCGGTTATGAAGAAGCGCGACTGGTCGATCCGCGGCAGCCGCTGGCTCTTGGTCTATCGGCCTGGGTCAGTACTCTGCTGCGCCGTGTTGCGTAAGCGTTCATGGTGGCATCGGAACCAAGGCTGTGTGGTTCTCGGTGCTTGGTCGTGCATGGCCGTGTTAGAACGCGCCCCTGATTGTTGACTTGTACGGGCATGCTGCTGAGTTGCCCAGAAGAAGGATTTTATGCCGAACCAACGCGCCAATGAGCTGCTAACGCAGGCCTACCAGATGGTCCTGCAGGCGTACGAGCTCATGGGCTATCCGACGAGTACCGACGACAATTTTCGCGAGACTGCCGTTCGCGCCGCCAAGGCCGCCCAAGAGATGGTGCGCCCGACGGCAGAGATAGATGCGGAGATTGCGGACCTAGTAGCAAAGACCTTCCCCGCTCGCTACGACCACATGGTGATAAGCAAGCACAACATCTGCTTTGGGTTGTGCCCGCATCATCTGTTGCCGGTGATCTATCGCGTCTCGCTCGCCTATCTACCGAGGGAGCGCGTGGTGGGTATCAGCAAGCTCTCGCGGCTTATTCGGCTGATGGCGCGGCGGCCCGTGCTGCAAGAAGATCTGACGCACGAGCTGGCAGAGCTGCTGCATCGGCGCCTCGA
>JAGNNG010000265.1 GCA_017990795.1 Deltaproteobacteria bacterium | reverse complement strand
CGATCATGGTGGTGCCGCAGGCGTCGTTGATGTGGACATTTTTGACCTCGCGAAAGTCGCGCTGCAGCGAGACGCGATGCTCGGTCGTACTTAGCCCGGGCACGACGCGGCTGGGCAGAAAGTGCAGCCCCGGTCGGTCCAGCGTGCAAGCGAGCCGACCCAGCTGCGTGACCATCACGCACTCTTCATGATCGACTTGGACAAACAGCGACAGGGCCAAGCGCCACAGCAGCGGCAGCAGGGCGGCTCCAATGGCGACTCCGACCAGCAGGGGCATCAGCGCAGCGGGGTTCATACGGGCCTCTTGATGTAGAGCGTGCGCGACTCAGCGAGGACTTCATTGCGACGACGCTCTAGGTAAGGGGACAAGGTGTGGTGGTGGTGCAGCTCGCGTAGGAAGCTGGCGAGCTGGGTCATCTCGACTTCGATGGCGCTGGCGCGCTGGGTCGCGATGGCAATGCCTTGCGTGGCGGCGATTACGCGCTGGCTGCACTCTGCCTCGGCACGCGCATACAAGAAATCGGCTTCGGTGCGGGCGCGCATGACGGCGTTTAGCGCGTCGGCCAGCTCATCGGGCGGCAAAATGTCCGTCAGATCTACGGCGTGAAACTGCACTCCGTAACGGTCCCCAATCTGCGTTCTGCAGAACTCGCCGATGCGGGTATTTAGCTGCTGCCGCTCGCGGCGAATGACGGCATACGAGCCCGCCTTTTGCAGCACCGCCGCCTTCGAGTCATTGCTGGTCGCGACCAGGCTGTCATCCTGCGGTCGAAAGTTGGCAATCTCGTTGCGCAGCAGGCTGGTAAACAGGCCGCTGATGTGGTCGGTGGGGCGACGCAGGCCGAACAGGTAGCGCTCAAGCTGCGAGGTCACGGGCGAGTAGCGCAAGATCGACTCAAAGCGCAGCACGGTGCCGTCTTCGGCGATGGCGGTGCGGCTGCCTTCCTCACTGGACAACGTCAGGTTTTGCTCCCGGCGCGAGACGCGATGGACTTTCTGCCACGGCCATTTCCGGTGCAGCCCTGGGGGATAGATCCGCGCCTCACCTGCGTCGGGGTTTTTGCGGTCGGTCTGCGGCGCGTGCTCAATGGCACCAAAGCTGGTCAGCAGGCCGCTGGTTCCCTCGTCGATCCGGAACAGGCTTTGTGACAGTAGATAGGTCGCCTGAAGCAGCAGGCCAACCAATAGACCCAAGTACAGCATGCAGTAAGTCCTTTCACGAAAGACAGAAACGTTGGCTTCGGCTCGCCTTCACAAAGGCGCGGTCGAAGGCTTAAAAGCGATTGCGGTCGCGGTGTACGTCCCACTGCGCATCCCACAGAACCGCGGGCTTGCTGCTATCGCGGTGGATGTAGCTGCGGTGCTTGGGGACCACCGCTTTGCCATGGTGGCGGCCACTGCTGCGAGAGTGCTCGTGGTAAGCGCTGGCCAGGCCGCGGTTGACCTCGACGACGTCCTCGTTGAACTCGGCGTGGCTGGCGCTGACGTCGCGCAGGCGGGCGACTTCTTCGGGGCTGTCGATGATGGCGCCGTGGGGCACGAACTTGCCGTCGGGGACTTCGACGCCCACGACCACCGCGCCGATGCCGACAAAGCAGTGCGCGCCGACCACCGAGTCGTGGATGACGGCTTTGAAGCCAATGAACGTCTCGTCGCCGATGTAGCAAGGTCCGTGAATCAAGGCGTTGTGCGCCAGGGAGACGTCTTCGCCAATAAAGACCGCCCAGCGCTCGCTGCCGACCTGGACGTGCTTGTCTTTTAGGGCGTGGATGACGACGCCGTCTTGGATGTTGGTGTTGGCGCCAATGAAAAACGGCGAGCCTTCATCTGCGCGCACCGAGCTGCCAGCGGCGATGTGTACGTGCTCGCTGAGGATGACGCGACCGATGACGGTGGCTTGCGGATGGACAAAGGCGCTGTGGGGGATGGCAGCGCGCTCGCGAATGTTGGACAGCCAGTTTTGATACTTGGGGCGAGGCTCGTAAATGGCGGGGCGACGCGCTTGGGCGGCTTCTCGCGAGAGCACGGCGCGAATGCCCTGCGGACGGGCTAGGCGCTCCTCTGAAAGGGCGCGCTCTTTGCCGTGCAGAAAGTAGTTGGCGACAAAGTAGATGGCCAGGCCCAGGCCCAGCCCCGTGACCAGATGTCCTGAGAGCGTGCCAGCGGCGGTGACGACAAAGGCTAGCGCGGAAGCTCGCTCGGTCTTGGCCAGCTCGACCAGGGTGTGTACTTCAATCAGCCGCACCGCAATGACGCACAAGAGCCCTGCGAGCGCCGCCAGCGGAATGCGCGAGATGTCATTGCTTAGGTACAAGACCGCCAGCATCAGCACTACGCCGTGGACGATGCTGGACAAGCGCGTGGTTCCACCGCTCTGCACGTTGACGCTGCTGCGCACGACGACGCCCGTGACCGGCATGCCACACAGCAGGCCGACGCCGATGTTGGCGATGCCCTGGCCGAACAGCTCCAGGCTGGGATTGTGCGGCTTCTTGGCGTGGCTCAAGCGGTCTAGCGCGTTGGCTGACAGCAGCGACTCTACCGACGCCAGCAGGGCGATCGGCAGCACCACCAGCACCAGATCGAGCCAGCGCTCATCTGGAAGCACCGGCATTGTCAGCGGAGGGAATGACGAGGGTATTGCGCCCACCCGCTCGATATCCCAGCCTAGGTAGGACGACACGAAGGTGATGATGCCGATGCCGACCAGCGCCGCTGGAAACCGTCGAAAGCGCGACATCGTGTTGACGAAAAACGCGACAAACAGCCCGCACACCACGGCCAGCCACGAGACTTTGTGCAGCCAAGCGGGGCGATGCATCATCTGCGCGAGCTCAAAGACGCGGTAGTCAAAGCCCAGCAGTTCGGGCAGCTGGTTGTCGAGTAGCTTGAGACCGACGCCGGTGGTAAAACCGCTGAGGACCGCCTCGGGTACCTTGCGTACGATCTGACCGGCGCGACTTGAGGCCAGCAGCACCTGGATGGCTCCCGTGATCAGGGCCGCTGCGGCTGCACCGACGACGCCAAAGTCCTTCACTACATGCAGGACCATGACGTTGAGCGCTGCGGCAGGCCCGGTGATCTGAAGCGGGGCACCGCCAAAGACTCCGGCCAGGATGCCGCCGATGGCTCCGGCTACTAGGCCTGCGCTCGGAGGCAAGCCACTGGCAACAGCCAGCGCCAAGTTAAGCGGCAGTGCGACTGCAGCCACCGTAAAGCCAGCCAGCAAGTCGCGACCGGCGATGGCGGGGTTGGTCGCTGCTCTCCAGCTTTCGAGCCAGTCTGACCACGCAGCGCGAACGCGTGATGCTGCGGTGGTCGCCGCACTGCCTTGCTTGGGCGCAGGGGTCTCTCGGTTCTGCATGGTGGCAGAATATATGAAGATTGCTTCATGTCGACGTCATTATTTCTTCACATCGGAAGCCGCGCTTGGCGCCATCTCTGCTGAAATTATGGGTTTCCCGTCCTTGAACTTGGCGGAGTCCCAAATGGGCAGACAGACTGCAGCTAGACCGTTGCCGCTTGTGTGAATGAAAAGTGAAGGGATGTTCACTTTGTTGGCGGCGCAGATACAGCTAGCTGCTTGTCGCTTAGCGGCATCGCTGCGGCCCTTGGGTTTGCGCGCAGCCAGCCGCCGTTGGCCACCGTTTCGGACTTGGAGTCCCAGCGACCAATCCGTCGAGATCTGGAATGCGCGGCTAGTTGGGCAGAGGCTTTTTGCCGGAAGGCGACCGTAGCGCGCGTGGGGTACCAGCCGCTGCATCGTCGTCGTCGGGCGTGGGCGTGGGCGCTGGATACATGCCAAACAGCCACAGCACCCCGCGCACTCGCTCGCCGACTTCAAACCGTCGCTCAGCTACTGCGGCGTGGGTGTAGACCTCGGTGCGCATCCGGACTTCGCCGGGGGCTGCCAGCGTCATTACGTAGACGGTCAGCGGGATTCCCCAAAACTCGGTGTCGAAGCTGGCTTCGATGTAGCTGTGAACGACGACCTCGTCGGGCGCGGCGTTTGGATCTTTGCTGAAGCCGGCCAAGGGGCCAAAGCCGGTAAAGTCCTCGGCGAACTTGCTGTCTAGCTC
>JAGNNG010000264.1 GCA_017990795.1 Deltaproteobacteria bacterium | reverse complement strand
AACTCGTCGGACAGGCGCCAGGCGCGCAGGCGACGCAGCAGCTCCTCGACGGGCATCTCGCGCAGGTACAGGCCGTTTAGCCACGACAGCTTCTGCAGATCGAACACCGGCTCGCCCGCCGACACGCGTGAGAAGTCAAACGCCTCCATCATCTCGGCCAGCGTGAACTTTTCGCGATCGCCGCCAAACGAGAAGCCCATCAGCGCCAAAAAGTTCAGCAGCGCCTCGGGGAAAAAGCCCGCGTCGCGGTAGTAGTCCAGCGACACCGGGTTTTTCCGCTTCGAGATCTTGCTGCGGTCAGGATTGCGAAGCAGCGGCATGTGCAAAAACGCGGGCGGCTCCCAGCCAAACGCCTTGTACAGCTGCACGTGCTTGGGCGTGCTGACGATCCACTCCTCGGCGCGGATGACGTGCGAGATCCCCATCAGGTGATCGTCGACGACGTTGGCCAAGTGATAGGTCGGAAAGCCGTCGGACTTGAGCAGCACCTGATCGTCGATGGTGCTGTTGTCGATCACGATGTCGCCGCGCAGGCCGTCGTGAAAGCGCGTCTCGCCGGTCTCGGGCATGGCCAGGCGGATGACGTACTTGTCGCCGCGCGCGATGCGCTCCTGCGCTTCGGCCTTCGAGATGTAGCGATAGCGACGGTCGTAACCGGGCGGCTTGCCCTCGGCCATACGCGCGCGGCGCATGACTTCCAGTTCCTCGGGCGTGGCAAAGCATGGATACGCGGCGCCGCTGTCGACCAGCTGCTGACAGTATTTTTGATAGATCGCCGAGCGCTCGGACTGCCGATACGGACCGCAGCCACCCTCGGTGTCGGGGCCTTCGTCCCACTGCAGACCCAGCCAGCGCAGCGCCCGCATAATCGCGTCCTCACTGGCGCGCGTCGAGCGAGTCTGGTCGGTGTCCTCGATGCGCAGGATGAACTTGCCGCCAAACTTTTTGGCAAAGACATAGTTAAACAGCGCGATGTAGGCGGTACCGACGTGCGGGTCACCGGTTGGCGACGGCGCAATACGCACGCGCACCGGCTTTTCGTGAGCCAGGCTGGTAAAGCGCGCAGCGTTGGTGTTGGAACCTAGATGAAGGCCAGGATTAACAGACGATGGAGCGGGGTTTGCAGAGTCAGTCACGGGGCAGGTTTATCAGACGCCACGGGCCTGGGTCAACGCTCCTTGCGCGGGGTTTTGCGCAGTGCTTTTGGGCATCTGATTGGGACTGCCGGGAAGGGCCGCTGGGGAGGACCATTTGGCCCGCGACCCCGACTAGGGCGTAGACTAGAAGTTGCGACCATGACGATGCGCCAAGTTCGCAGGCACATGAGTGCCTCTCAAAACCTACTGCGGCCCGCGCTGGCGGCGTCAGTGCTTGGGCTTTGCGGCGGCTTTCTGCTCCAGATGTCGCCAGCGCAGGCGTATGTCCGGTCACGAACGCGAAGCTGCAATCCCGTTCACTGGCCCCAGAGCTGCCTGTACGTACAGCTCGACGGTGACTTGGCCGGCCCCGATCAGTCCGCTGACGAGATCGAGAGCGCCACCCAAAGCGCCATTGCAAGCTGGAACGACCGCCTGCAGCTGCCCAGCTTTATCAGCCTGCGTTACCTGCCGCCAAGTGGCCCCAAAGAAGTGAACCAGCTCGACGGTCTGCAGCTGATTAAGTTTCGCCGCGACACCTGGTGCCGACCTGCTACCAGCACCGGGCAAGCCACCTGCTTTGACTCGTCAGCGGCGGCGGTGACTACGGTGACATTTCTAAACCGGCCTAACGATCCGGCGCTAGACGGGCAGATTATCGACGCTGATATCGAGATGAACGCGGTCTCGAATCACTTTTATAACGTCGGTGGAGCCGTTCCTAACGACGGACGCACGATGGTGGACTTGTGGAACACGCTCACCCACGAGCTAGGCCACGTGCTGGGGCTAGAACACACCTGCGACCTGGGCAACCTCAGCCCGTGCGTAGTGGATGGGTACGGCCAGCCGGTGCCCAGCTGCTCGACGGTGGAATTTGCTCAGCAGACCCAGCCCGCCTATCGGACGACATTTGAGACGACCATGTATCCCACCGCAGTCCCGGGTGAGATCATGAAGCGAGTGCCACGTGCCGATGACGTTGCAGGCGTGGTCAACGCCTACCCCAAGGTGCAAGATCCTGGCGTCTGTCGCCTGCCTTATGGGGTCATCGTGGCTGGCTGCGGCTTATCGGACGGGCGCTCGATGTCGTCATCGGCGACGGGGGCAGCGATGGGCGCGGGCTTGGGGCTGCTCCTGCTGCTGTGGCGGCGACGGTCCCGAGCGGCCCACCGCTCTTTTTAGCCAGCACAACCGGATGCTTGGCAGGCCCAAGCGCTCGCTGCTTATCCGAGCGCAGAGCATGCTGTCGTCCAAGCGCAGCTCGCCGCAGCCAGCTACCTCGCGGGTGTAGATCGAGCGCCCGCTGATAGGCAGCAGCAGCCTCAGACCGTCGGTCTGATTGTAAGAGCGCATCCCCCAGGGCCAGCTGCGCAGACACGGAAGTGGGCAGCACCTGTACCGCCGCAGAAGCCAGGTGCATCGCCAAGCGGTGATTGCGCCGGTGCTGATGAGCCGTCGCAACCAGCAAGCTCACAAGCTCGGGTCGCGGAAACGAAGCCGCGTCAGCCAGCGAGGTCAGCGAGCGATAGGTCTGCAGCGCCGCCAGCGCCTGCTTTTGTCGCAGCTGCTCGCGACCCGTGCGAACTAGCGCCGCCACAGCCCGATCGCGCAGCCGCGGCACCTCGGGATGACTTGGGGACAGCAGTTCGATGCGATGCAGCAGCTCGACCAGGTTGTCGCCCGGCGGAGCGGTGTAGCGCCCCCCAGCCTCAGCCTGCCGCGCCCACTCTAGCAGCATGGTGGTATTGCCCTCGGTGCTCGCTGGACGCTCGGGCAGGGATAGACGCGACGGCGTTGCAGAAACCGGCTGTCCCACCGACGCAGGCAGCGCCACCGACGCTACATCCGCTGAGCGCCCGACCAGCCGTCGACCGCTACCCGCTCGCGTCGGCAAAAGATACGCCGTGGCAAAGCCGATCACCACCAGCCCGACTGCACAGCCGATCACCGCCAGGGTCCGTTGCCACAACAACGGCAGCAGTGGCGGCACCGATGCCATCGAGGCCGCTGACCTCGCAGTCACCTCGAGCAGCAGCGGCTCGGTCACCAGCCCCGACCGACGAGGCCCCGCCCCAGGCAGCTGCGAGTCCCCGCTGTGGCCGTGACTCTCGCTGCGCTCTCGGACTCGCACCGACGAGTGTCCATCGCCGCTGCCGGTCACTTCCTCTGGGCTGAGCAGCGCATGACCGCCCGTTCGCTCTGGCAACCGCACCATGCCCGAGATGGCGCCCGATAGATGTGGATCGAGGACCACGCCCAGCTCGGTCGCGACGTTCTGCAAGGCCCGCTCTAGCTCCTCCATCGACTGCATGCGCAGGTTGGGATCGCGCTGCAGGCAGTGCATCACCACAGCTTCCAGCTCTCGACTAAGACCGGGCAGCCACAGATGCGGCGGCGTCGGGTCATAGCCGATCTTGAGCGTCAGCAGTTCCGGCACGCTCGATGCCACAAACGGCACCCGCCCACACAGCATCTCGTACAGCATGGTGCCGACGGCGTAGATATCGGCGCGCGGATCAACGCGCTGCCCCATCGCTTGCTCAGGTGCCATGTACTCGGGAGTACCGACGGTCAGGCCCGGATTTGTCAGCCGCACTGGGCGCACTTGCGACGGCGGAACGGGCTCACTTAGCTGCATCGCAATGCCAAAATCCAGGACCTTCACCAGGTCCTGCGACTGACGCGGCACGCCATCTGAAGCCATCCCGGGGTCCAGCGTCTCGTCGAGAGGATCGACCAAGAAGACGTTTTCCGGCTTCAGATCGCGGTGAATAATCCCGGCCCGATGCGCCGCAGCCAGCGCTCGCACCAGCTGGACTCCGATATGCAGCGTGCGGTCCTCTGGCAGCCGACCGCGCGTACGCAGCACCGCCCCAAGGTCGGTTCCATGCAGGTACTCCATCGCTAGGTAGGCGCTGCCATCTTCGGTGCGGCCAAAGTCGGTCACATCGACAAT
>JAGNNG010000263.1 GCA_017990795.1 Deltaproteobacteria bacterium | reverse complement strand
GAGCCGCGCTCCAGCGGTAGCGTATGTTTATTGCTTGGGGGTAGCTGTAGCTCGGGCCCCAAGTGTAGGCGCTGGCGCTTGTCTTCAATGTATCTGGCCACTTTGACCGTGGCGTTCGGCGGAGTTACCTGCAGCTCTAGCGTCGCCTTGGCATCCCAGCGCGCTTGGCGGCTGCCGTCGGTGTCATATAGCCGCAGACGGGCAATCTGGTCGCGCAGTCGCCCCGGATTGTGCTCACGCTCTGCGAGTAGGGCGCGCTCGTACAGCACATCGCCCAGCTGCGCGCGCGCATCTGGCCGTGTTCCATCTAAGGTTACTGCGGCCTCAAACGACTGCCCGGCCCGCGCGTACAAGTCATCGAGCTTTAGGGATTCTTCGCGAACCTGCGTCCACAGCTTCTCGCCCTCTTCGCCCTTTTTCGAGTCAAAGGCCGCAAAGGTCTTGTCCCGCAGCGAGTCGACATCGTGCGCCATGTGCTGCGCCTGCGACAGGATGGTGCGACCCTCGCCAATGTAGCCATCGACGCGCTGCTTTAGATCTCGTGACAGCTTCAGCTCGTAGCCGCCGTACATCACCAGTAGGGCGCCCGGAATCACCAGCGCCATCGCGCGCCGCAGCTGCTTTTGCCGGCGCAGGCCGCGCTTTGAGGCCTCAATAAACTCACCCTCGCGCCGGTTGATGTCGGCCTTTTCCAGCTGCTCGACATCTGCCAGCTGGCGCGCGCTCCACAGCGCCTCGCGGCTCTTGCCCAGCCGGAACCACTCGGCGGTCGCCGTCTCTAGACGCTGCTTGGCGGCGCGACTCTCCGCGTGCTCTTCCAGCCAGCGCCGCAGCGAGTCCCAGCCTTTTAGCAGCGCCTCATGCGCCACTTCGTAGGTCGCTCCATCCCCGCTGTCCCGCGCCACCAGCAGACGCGCTTGCACCAGCACTTGCAGCGCCTGCTCTGCGGCTGGAGTTCGCGCCAGCTCTTCATCGCTACGCCGAGCGCGCGTGCCCTCCATCGTGACCAGCGCCATCAGGATGCGCCGCGCTTCAATCCGCTGATCCGCAGGAAGCGTCAGCATCACCTGATCCGCATGCCTGGCCAGAGCGCCCGCGACTCCACCAATCGCATCCAGCGCGGCCTGCGTGATCGAGTCGCCCTTGCGCGCCTCCCACAGCTCGGTCAGTGCAAACTGCAGCAGCGGCAGGCCGCCATCGGTCTTCGCGGTCGACTCGACCAAGGTGTCGACCAGCGCTTGCGACTCGAAGCTGACGCCTTTGATGTGGGCCGGGCCGACGATGGCTTCGCGAATTTTATCGGGCGAAAGTGGCCGCAAGATGTACAGCGCGCGGGTCAGCTCATCGCCAAGTCCGGGCACCGCAGCCACCCGCGCCAAGAAGTCCGAGCGCACAGTCATCAGCATGCGCATGGCCGGAATGCGCGCACACAGATGCCCCAGCGCCTCGCCGACAATGCGCGCTTCTTCGACTTCGCCAATGGTGACGATTTCTTCCAGCTGATCCAAAAACAGCACGATGCCGCGCGACTCACCCAGCGCGCGGTACACGATGCGCGAGAGCTGGGACGGGTCGTGGCTAATCGCGGCGTAAAGCTCCGCCTCTGTTTGATGCGTGACGGAAGCCAGCTGCGCGGCCAAGGCGCTAAGTGGCCTGCGACCAGGCACCATCGACAGCACGCTCCACTGGCGACCTTTGCCTAACGCACCTTCGGCTACGCGCGGCAGCACGCCGGCGCGACACAGCGACGACTTGCCGACGCCGGAATCAGCTGCAATCAGCACCAGTGGCTCGGTGCGCAGGCGCTCGATGATGGTGCCGATCTCGCTTTTGCGACCAAAGAAGACGCCGCGATGCTCGGCTTCAAAGGCCAGCAGGCCGCGATAGGGATTCCCATCCGGCAAGCTGTCCGAGCGCTCCCGTGGACGCAGCTGCTCCAGCGCCTCGCGCAGCTCATCCCCCGAGCCGTAGCGCTGCGCTGCATCCCGTCGCAAGCAGCGGTCCACGATGGCCGCCATACGCGGATCGATGTCCTGGCGCACCGACGCCAGCTGCGGAGCATCTTGGTCGTTGACCTGACGCGGCAGGTCAGACAGCCCCACATCCGCAAACGGCGGAGCGCCGGTCAGGAGCTCATACAGCAGCGCCCCCATCGAGTAGATGTCAGAGCGACGCGTACCAGGCTCCCCGCGCCAGATCTCGGGCGACATATAAAGGGGCGTGCCGGCAATGCGGCTGCGCTCACTTGCGGCAGGCAGTGCCCAGTCACCCGTTAAGGCCCGCAGCGCTTTGCCGCCCTCCCCTGGCACCGGTGCCGTCGTTAGCAGCGGATTCCCAGGAGTCGCCGGCATCCGCGCCGGGTCGGTAATCTGCAGTCCCAAGTCACGCTGGATCGACTCCCGCGACAGCAGCAGCTGGTCATACTCCGACGACACCGAGATGCGGCTCTCTGGACCCCGCTCCGCTTCGGCTTTGTCCATTGCGGCGCTGCGACCCAGGATGTGCGCCATCGGGCTCGATAAGAGCTTGGCCGCTTCCTCGGTCAGCTCCATCGTTGCCGCCATCGCCTTGGGGGTATGACTGGCCTGCGTGACCAGCATCTCCGCCGAGGCTGCACTCGCCGCCCCACCTGCGCCCAAGTCCAAAAGCCGCGCCAACCCAAAGTCGAGCAGCTTCACTTCCCCGTCGTTGCCCAGGATGACGTTGCCGGGTTTGATATCCAGGTGAAGAACGCCGCGACGATGCGCTGCAGCCAGACCCCGCGCCAGACCGAGTCCGATCTCCTGCACCTTTTGCCAGGGCAGCGGCTTGCGCACTGCGTCCAGGTTTTGCCCGCGCACAAACTCCGAGATGATAAGCGGACGCCCTTCGATCTCGCTGATGCGATAAACCGTAACAACATTGGGATGTTGCAGTCGTCCTGCCGCCCGCGCTTCCGTAATAAACTGCTCGCGAACTTCTTTATCCGGGCCATCTGGGCTCATTGCCAAAATAAACTTAATGGCAACGGGGCGATCCAGCAGCGTATCGTGCGCTAGATAGACCTCGCCCATCGCGCCCCGGGAAAGTGGGCACAACAGGCGGTACTCTTCAAACGCCTGCGGCGGCGTCCACGACGGTGGATTGCTCTTGTGTGGGCTAACGCTCATTGCACCCTATCGCGCCGTAGAGGCCCTGCGAAAGCAAAGGTCTAGGACGCCCTGCCTTTAGCATTACATGCCGACGCTCACTCGGTCAACGGGCCAGCTTTGGTGACTTTTTGGCGATTACCAGACCACTAAGCACCAGCCACCAGGGCTACAAATCCATACTATATTCGCAATTAATATTGTTTATTTCTGCGACACAATGTCGATTATAACTAATCAAAAATAGCATCAGACTTCATAAACAAATCACATATTAAAATCAAATAATTCAACCAACAAAACACAAATAATTCTCATTAAATACAAAATCAATCACCTATTAATTAAGCAACATATTCTTCAAAGAGGCATTCTTCTATTTGTGAAAAAGCTAGCGATTTCCTGTGTCTAGCTGGCTTGGCATAAATTCGTTTACCCGCTGCCGGGCTGCGGTCAAGATGGCGGCAAACATCAAGGAACTGCCTGCCGATGCCGCTGCTGCTTCAAGATTTCGTGCCTTACCAGCAGAGCGTGCTGTGGCGCATTCACGATGCGTACTTTCAGACCCGTAGCAGTGCCGCCTGGCGCAGTGGTGAGATCCCCAGCTTCTCCACCAGCAACTACGCCTTTGCCCGGCAAGTCGCGCGGTTTTTGATCCACCTGACGACAAAGTGGGAAGCCAGCGGACAGCTACGGCCCACAGAGCCAGTGTGGGTCTGGGAGCTCGGCTGCGGCAACGGTCTGTTTGCCAGAAACCTCCTCGTCGCGCTGGAGCATGGTTGTGGGCCCCAAGGCAGAGCCCTGCGCGCGCGACTGCAGCTGGTGCTCTCCGACTACGCCGAAGTGCCGGTGCGCGAAGCCTTGCGCGTGGTGCAGCAGACCGATGCGAAGCCGGTGCTTCCGCCCATCGGAGCGCTGCTGGACCTACGCCAGCCTCAAGAGCTGCGGGGGCTGGACGGCTCGCCGCTGAC
>JAGNNG010000261.1 GCA_017990795.1 Deltaproteobacteria bacterium | reverse complement strand
CGAAAAAGTCGCTACATCGACAGACCCGCATGCTGCCGAGCGCGCGCTTCAGCGACGGTGGACCACAGCGTCTCTTCCGCTGAGACGATGCCCGACCAGCCGCTGGCTTTTTGAAATGCGCGGTCGCTGATGACACACGGATAACGGAAGAAGTTGCTTAGATACTGCGGGAAGTTTCCAGCCGCGCGAAGAAAGGCGCTGGCGACGGGACTTGGGATCGGAAACGTGAGGGCCTGGGCCAGCTCTAGCGCGGTGCGCCACGGCACCACGGTGTTGCCGCAGACATTGAAGATGCCCGCGAAGTTGCCATCCCACGCCGCCAGCACCGCGCGCGCCAGGTCATCCTCGTGGATAAACTGCGTCATCGGGTTAAAGCCCAAAAGGTAGGGCACGCGGCGTAGGCGCAGAAACTCGCTCATGGTGTTGTGCAGCGTCGGGCCGACGATGTTGGTGGCGCGCAGCACGACGGTCTTGACCTCGGGGTGGCGGTAGACCCAGGTGCTGGCCATGTTGTCCATCTGGATGGCGTCGGCAATCTGCGGAAACTGCAGGCCCGCGCGCAGCGGCTCGTCCTCGGCAATCGGGATGTGGTTGCTAGAGTGCGCGCCGTAGATATGAAACGTCGACAGCACCACCAGCCGCCGCACGCCGTGCTGCACGCACAGGTTCATGATCTTCTGCGAGCCGACGACGTTGAGATCGAAGCGCTTGCCTGCGGCCTCTTTGAAGCTACCGGCGCGGCCCAGGTGCAGCACGCTGTCAAAGGCGTGGTGCTTGAAGATGTCCTCGATGACGGTCTTGTTGTAGTTGGCGCGAATGATCTTCATCCCGGCCAGCTGCTTGTGCAGCGGAGGACGAATGTCGCGGTAGTCGATGCCGACTACTTCATGCCCCGCCGCGATCAACATCTGCGCAACCCGCTGCGAGAGTCCTCCGGCGATACCCGAGATCAGCAAACAAGCCACAGTAACTCCTAATCAGAAAATGTCTGGGCTGCACGAGGGCTGCGTTGCTCCTGCGCTCCGGTGCTCACGTACAGTCGTACGCTCCGCTCCGGTGCTCGTCGCGCCTTGCCCTCGTGCAGCCCAGACATTTTCTGTCTGCAAAGGTCTTGGGGCGTCTTTTTCGGGAGTCTTCTACGGCCTTCGGCGTCCTCTATTTTGGTCACTTCTAGGTACTTGTTTTGTTACTTCTGGGTACTGGTGCTGTCTGTTCTTGGTGCTTGCTGCTTGGTTGCGGGCTGCGGGCCGCCAGGTGATGACAGCGGCACCGCAGCTTGGCTTTTTCCTACAGCTTCTTGAGCGACAGGTACCAGTCTTTGCGGTCTAGCGTATCGTCGGCCAGGCGCTTTTCGACATCGGCTTGGGTCTTGGGCGCGGGGACGACCACTTTGTCGCCGGGGTGCCACTGCGCGGGGCAAGCCACACCGTGCTTGTCTCCGGTCTGCAGCGCATCTAGCAGGCGGATGATCTCGTCGATGTTGCGACCGGCGCTCATCGGGTAATAGACCAGCGCGCGGACCTTCTGCTTGTCGTCGATGATAAAGACGCTGCGCACGGCCTGGGTGTCGCTGGCACCGGGATGCACCATGCCGTAGGCGCTGGCCACCTTCATGTCCAGGTCGGCGATGATTGGGAACGGAATGACCACGCCCATCTTCTCTTTGATGGCCTGCACCCACGCCAGGTGCGAGTAGATGCTGTCAATCGAGACGCCCAGGATGTCGGCGCCGCGCTTTTGGAACTCGCCAAAGCGCTCGGTGAAGGCCAAAAACTCGGTGGTGCAGACGGGCGTAAAGTCCGCCGGGTGCGAAAACAGCACCAGCCAGCGGCCCTTATAGTCCGAAAGGGACTTGGGCCCGTGAGTGGTAACGCTAGAGAAGTCCGGTGCAGGCTCATTGATGCGCGGTAGGTGTTTGGCAGCTTCCATGTCTGACTTCCTTGTCTCTTGGCGGAAATGCGTTGCAGGGGTGCTGGGGTCTACG
This sequence comes from Deltaproteobacteria bacterium, assembly GCA_017990795.1. Taxonomy (GTDB): domain Bacteria; phylum Myxococcota_A; class Polyangia; order Palsa-1104; family JAEUJZ01; genus JAGNNG01. The sequence continues at coordinate 2,130 of JAGNNG010000261.1, read as the reverse complement.
AGGATGTTACCTGCTGCCAATCCTCGGGCGGGGACAAATTTTGCGCCCCGCGCACTAGGGCAATCCGCCGTACGCTAAGAGCGCGGCAGACGTTTGCCGCTTGGGGACCGATTTGGGTGTCGCGACCGACACGGGTGCCAACCTAGGTACCGACACCCGCTTGGCTTGAGGGGGAAACGATGAAGACAGACAAGCAGGTACAGCGTGGCGCGTGGCGCAAAAGTGGCATGGCGGCGCTGGCAGTAGCGCTTTTTATGGGCTGTGGAGCGGGCTCGTTTGGCATAGACCCGACGGGAAGTGGCGGTACACCGGGAGCACCGGGCGGACCGAACCAAACCCCAGGCTCGCAGCCGGCCATCGGCACGGTCTACACCGGCGAGGGCACGTTTTACGGCGCGGACGGCAGCGGCAACTGCTCGTACGACCGCTCGCCGGGGAACTTGATGGTCGCGGCGATGAACAATCCGCAGTACGCAAACAGCTCGGTGTGTGGGATGTGCGTCGATGTCACCGGACCCAAAGGCAAGATCACGGTGCGCATCGTCGACCGCTGCCCCGAGTGTAAGTGGGGCGACCTGGACCTCTCCAAGGAAGCCTTCGTGCAAATCGCCGACGAGGTACAGGGCCGCGTCAAGATCTCGTGGACGCAGGTGGCGTGCGCGGTAAGCGGGCCGCTGTCGTACCGCTACAAAGAAGGCAGCTCGCAGTGGTGGATGGGAGTGCAGGTCCTAAACAGCCGCCTGCCCATCAAGCGCATCGAGATGCAAAAGAACGGCTCGTGGACTGACCTGCAGCAGCAGCAGTACGGCTACTACTTGGACCCCAGCAATCCCGGCGTGGGCCCCTTTACGTACCGTCTGACCTCGACCGATGACAAGCAGGTCACCGAGACCGGCGTAAAGCTGAGCCCCTCGGGCATCGTGCCCGGCACACAGCAGTTCTAAAGCGGCCAGTAACCCCGGTTTACCGCAAATTTCCACCGTTTCCGGCCAATTTCCGCCCCTTTTTACCCATTTCCGCCCGTTCCCGCCGACTCCCGCCCGTTCCGGTCCGTTTGGGCAAATTCCCCGATTTTTAGGCCAAAACCCGGCCCAGCGCATTGACTCCCCACGCTTGGCTTTGCTACGGCTCCTAGGCTCGCTGCTTGTGCGGCAGTGTGCGTTTCACCCCGATAACCGGAACTGCTGATGGGGAATTTTCAGATGAAGACAAAGACGAACTTGCTGGGTAGCTGGCAGTCAGCCTCGCTGCTGCTGCTGTGCTGCGCGGGACCACTGGGATGTGTGGCCGCGACACCGCCGGGCCCAGGCGCAATTGGTACCTTGTCGCAACAGCGCATGGGACAGCAGAGCACCGCCGCTTCGCTGGCTCTGGTGCGGGGCGCTTGCGACGCCGCCTCGCAAAACCCGCGCGACCTTCGTGCGCAGCGCAAGGCGATTGTCCTAAGCACGATGTGGGCGCAACAACACCGCAAAGAGCCCGCCACCGCCGAGGTGGTGCAGCTGGTCAGTCCCGCCATCCACACCGTCGATGTCAGCGCCGCTGCTTGTGACGCGCGGGGCGAAATTGGTGGCCTCTACGACGCGGTGGGTGAGTACGGCAAGGCTGGCGATGCATACCTGCGCAATGCCAAGCAGTGCAAAGCGTACGGCGCGACGGTGATGGCGGCGCAATCGCTCCGTCAGGTAGAGCGCTGTCCCGAGGTGCTAGACGCCGTTCGCGGACTGTGGCCCAAAGCGCCGCAGACCGAGTGGCCGACGATGCTCAACGCGGTAAACGCCTGCAGTGACGCCATCTCGCTGCGCCAGAACTTGTCGTTCGTGCCCGAAGCGGTGCGCACTTCGTATCTGGAAGAGCTGGCCCGTCAGCGTCGCGAGCACGAAGCCCAGGTTGCTGCCGCTGCCGCTCAGGCCGCCTCCGATCGTCGCTCCAGTGCCTGCCGCTCCGACTGCTACAGCGCTGGGAGCCAGTGCCGATCCAGCTGTCCTTCGGGTCAGTATTACTCTTCCTGCGCGGGACGCTGCAGCTCTGCCGAGAGCATGTGTCGCTCGCAGTGTCACTAGGCCAGCTCGCCAAAGAGCTTAGGAGTTAGCCATGTCACGTCATCAGTTTCTCTGTGCAGCGACGACG
>JAGNNG010000262.1 GCA_017990795.1 Deltaproteobacteria bacterium | reverse complement strand
GTCGAGCTGCAGGAAGCGCGCAAGCATGACCCGCTGGCGGCGCAGGACTACGACATCGCGGGCGCGCTGGCACTGTGCTACTCGCACCTGGGCCGCTTTGCCGACGCGATTGCCGAGTATGACCGTGCGCTCTTGCGCCTGTCCGGTGAGCCCGACTTTCCACAGTGGCGCAAGCGCCAGCAACAGGCCACGCTGCTATCTAACTCTGCCGAGGCGATGATGGCGCTGGGGCGGCTGGACGAAGCCATTCGGCGCTACTCCGAGGCCGATCAGCTAGACGGCTCGGACAACAACGCGCTGCATGCGCTGGGGCTGGCGGTGGCTTACGACCGCGACGGCCAGATGCAAAAGAGCCGCGAGGCCCTGCAGCGGTCGCTGGCCGCCGACCCCGCCCTGCGCATGTACCAAAGCGACGAGGTGTTCTTTGCCCCCGAAGGCGACCGTCACTACTACGACGGCCTTATCGCCGAGGCGCTAGACAACCGCGACGACGCCATGCGCAGCTTCAAAGAGTTCCTAGCCGAGCTGCCCCAGAGCCGCTACGCCGAGCGCGCTCGCTTCCACCTGGAGGAGCTGCGCAAGCTCCCAGGCATCGCCACCGCCGAGCTGATTCACGCCAACATCATGATGGCCCCGCCGCACTTTGGCACCGAGGACAGCACCGGCCCCCGTCACCACCGACCCGAGGAAGACATCCAGCGCGTGACCCGCCTCCGCCAGATCGAGCTGCGCTACTGCTACGCCAAGGCTCTGCGCAAAGCACCAAAGCTCGGCGGCGATCTGGCGCTGGACTTGGTGCTAAACCGCGACGGCGCCGTGCTGATGGTGCAGCCGCTGGAAAACACGCTCAGCGAAAAGCCTTCAAACACGTCTCTGGATCGGGTCCTGGCCGGTAGCACGCCCCCAGCGGGAGCGGCGGCGGACCTTCTCCACTGTGTGGTCAGCACCGTCCAGCGCTGGCGCTTCTCTAGCGCGGATGAGGGCAACGTGACCCAGGACGAAGTGGCGCTGCCGATGCGGTTTCAGGCGCGATGACGACCGCGCCAGCACGCCTTCAGCGCGCGCGGCAGCCAAAACCCTGGGCGCTGCTGGGGCTGGTGCTACTGCCTGGGATGGCGACCGCGCAGCCGCGCGCTTGCGAAAAGTCGCTGTGGGGTTGTGCTCCTGCGACTGCGCCCAAGTCACCCGAGGACAAGTCGAAGTCGGGCAAGTCTGCCACCGCAAGCAAAGCGCTGGCACTGCCCGAGCTGGCGGCTCAGTACGACAAGCTATGTAGCAAGGGCCGCACCGCGCTGCGCTTTGTCCAGTCGGTCGGAACCGGCGACTTAAAAGAAGCCATCACACAGCTGACAGAGGCCACCCAGCTGTGGCCCGCACAGCCTGATGCGTGGGCACTGCTGGGCCTGGCGCTGCTTGAGACCGGGGCCACCGCAGAAGCAGAAGCCGCGCTGCAAACCGCGCAGGCCCTGCACGATTCAGCAACCACGGACCCAGCCGCACCGGCACCAGCCCAGCGACGACTCGAAGGACCGCTCGCAAGCCAGGTGGCGGCGGGTCTGGGCCTGCTTCTTGGGCAGGGTGGCGATCCCGCTGCTGCCGTCTTGCACTACCAGCGCGCGCTAAAAAACTTGGGTCCCTCGCATCGCTTGCTGTATCGGCTGGGCGATGCGCTCATGGCCAGCGGACGCTTGGCTGAAGCCACAGACAGCTACCAGCGCGGCTGCAACCTTCCCCGAGGCTATCAAGGCACGACGCTAGAGCTGGCGCGCGCTTGTCACGGGCTGCTGGTGGCGCAGCTGCGCAGTGGCCACGCTGCCAGCGTGGTGGCTCGCACGCTGCGCACGCTGTCATCGGTAGACCCGGACCACCGCGCTGTCACCATGAGCGACTTTTTCCCGCCCGGCGAGCGCTTTTACTACCAAGCCCTGACCGATACCCAGGACTGCGAGCGCCGACAGCACCTGGGTCTTTACCTGCTGTCCACCAAAGACGAGCCCGCGCCCCCCGCCACCTACGTCCGGCGCGCCCAGCAGCAACATCAACAATCCGTCGCTGCCGGCTGCGTCCCCTAACCTAGCGGTTGGTACTCTTTAGGACGGCGTGCGGCAGCCCCTCTTCCATGGCCCCGCGTGAGATCTCCATAAACTGCGCCTTGCGCTGCAGCTCTTTCAGGTCCTTCGCGCCGCAGTAGGTCATGCCTGAGCGAATGCCGCCCATGACATCGGCGATGACCTCGGCCACGGGGCCTTTGGCGGCCACTTCGGTGCTGATGCCCTCGGCGGTCTTCCAGTCGGCCATGCTGCCCATAAACTCTTCCTGCGCCTCGCGCGAAGCCATGCCGCGAAAGACCTTCACGTGCGTGGTCTTGCCGTCGGCAGAGTGCTTGGCGATCTTTTGCCCTGGCGTCTCATCCGTGCCTGCGAGCATGCCGCCCAGCATGATGTAAGCTGCGCCCGCCGCCAGCGCTTTTACCGCATCGCCCGGCGTGCGAATCCCGCCATCAGCGATGATCGGCCTGTCGACTTTCTGGCAGTCGATGATCGCGGTCAGCTGCGGCACGCCAAAGCCGGTCTTGATGCGCGTCGTACACACCGAGCCCGGCCCGATGCCGACCTTGATCACGTCCGCCCCCGCTGCCGCTAGGTAGTCGGCCCCGGCGTAAGTGGCGACGTTGCCAGCAATGATGCAGATGTTGTCGCCGTGCTTTTCGCGCAGGCTGCGCACCGTCTGATTGACCATCTTGCTGTGGCCGTGCGCGACATCGACGCAGATGATCTCGGCCCCGGCGCCAATCAGGGCCTCGGCGCGCTCCATGCTGTCGCCTGAGACCCCGATGCTGATGCCGACCTGGCCGTGCTGACGCGCCGCTTGGTAGGCAGCGACGTTCTGCTCGATCGACATAAAGCGATGCAGGATGCCAAGGCCCCCCAGCTTGGCCAGCGCCCCGGCCATCGCCTCACCGGTGATGGTGTCCATGTTGGCTGACAGCACCGGGATACGCAGGGTGGTCTTGCCCAGCGGGATCTCGGTACTGACCGACTGCCGCGAGCGAATGCCGTTATAGCCAGGGACCAAGATCACATCATCAAAAGTGATTCCGCGCGGAAACATCGGCTCAAACCTTTCTGCCTAGTCTAAATTGTCGGCATCATCGTCAGCGTCGGCATCGGGGCCGCTTTCTTCAAGTGCCCGCTGCGCTGCCAGCATGGCGTCGGCGATGGTGCTGCCATCGTGGCTGGGGCCTTCACCAGCCGGAAACTCGAGGCTGGCGATCACGAACGTACGATTGCCAGCGTTTACCTGGACCGAGATCTCGTCGTCCACCTGCTTGCCGATAAGCGCGCGGCCAATCGGCGAGCTGTAGCTGATGCGGCTCTCTTTGGGGTCGCTCTCGTCCACGCCGCAGATCTGGTAGCGGACCATGCGGGCGCGCTCGTCTTCGACGGTGACAATGCAGCCAAAGGTCACGCGGTCGCCTTTGTGGTGGCTGGGGTCGATGACCTCGGCGGCGGCCATCCGCTTCATTAGAAAGCGAATGCGGCTGTCGATCTGGCGCAGCTGCCGCTTGCGATAGATGTACTCGGCATTCTCAGAGCGATCGCCCTCGGCGGCAGCCTCGGACAGCTTCTTTACAACTTCGCGGCGCGTCGGTCCGCGCAGCGTTTCAAACTCTCGCTGAAGTCGGCGAAAGCCAGCAGGGGTGATGTAATTTTTCTCAGGGGGTTTTGCAGTCTTGGCGTCGGCGACAGTCACGGGCTGATTGTACGCAGAACCCACACCATTCAGATAGCGGCATTGCGGAGAACAACAGCAAGCCGAGCCTAATAATCCACGGTACACAAGCTACAACGGGCGACCTGCCCGCCATCCCCGTACAAAGCGTGCAACCAAACCTAGCTTGTCCTAGCGCCGGGACCCCCGACCCGCTTGCAACCGGCACCACCACCCACTTTTGTGGCCAAAGCCCCACCGCAAACCTCGCAACCCCCACCCAAGCTCGACAAGACCTGCATGCAAGCGTTGTTTTGCAGTTTTGGCGAGCGTTGACCTTACAAACAACGCTTGCTGCAGCCTCCTGCGTTGCGCAGACCTTACAAACAACGCTGACTGCAGC
>JAGNNG010000260.1 GCA_017990795.1 Deltaproteobacteria bacterium | reverse complement strand
AGCGCGCGGCTGCGGCTACAGTGCGGCGCATATGAACGGTGTCTTTGTCCTCGATAAGCCGCAGGGTCTGACTTCTTTTGACATGGTGGCGCAGGTGCGCCGGGCCGCCCGCGAAAAGCGCGTCGGTCATGCCGGTACGCTGGACCCGATGGCCACCGGGGTGCTGGTGCTGTGCCTGGGCGAGGCGACCAAGCTGGTGCCGTATCTGCAAGACGCCGACAAAGAGTACCTGGCGACGGCGCGGCTGGGCGTGGTGACGGATACCGATGATGCGGCTCCGGGTCATAAGCAGCTGATGGTGGCCACGGAGGAGCAGCTGGCGACGCTGACACTGCCGCAGATTGAGGCAGCGCTGCGGCTGCAGCTGGGCGAGGTGGTGCAGATGCCGCCACGCTTCTCGGCGCTGAAAGTGGCGGGCGAGCGACTGTATGACCGCGCTCGGCGTGAGCTGTCCAGCGAAGAGGAAGCCGCCCTGCAGGCCGATGTCGAGAAGAAGTCGCGACCGGTGCGCATCGATGACATCACTGTCACCCAGGCGTCGCTGGACTCGGAGGTCAAAGAGGTGACATTTCGCGTGCGCTGCGGCAAAGGCACGTATATCCGCGCCATCGCCCGGGACCTGGGCGAACAGCTCGAGGTCGGCGCACACCTGACGATGCTGCGAAGGCTGCGCGTGGGACGGTTTGGCGTCGAGCATGCGGTGACGCTCTCGGACATCGCGAGTGGCTTGGTTGCGCCGCACTCTCTGACGGCTGCCGTGGCGCACCTGCAGACGGCGCAGGTACCGCAAGAGCTGGCGCTGCGCATCCGCCAAGGTCAGCGGCGCGCCCTCGATGAGCTGGCGGAACGGCTGCCGCCCATCACCGCGCCAGTTGCAGCCGCAGTAATAGACGAGACCCAGCAGTTGGCCGCCGTGGTCGAGCCGCAAGGTCAGCGCTGGATCATTGCCCGTGGCTTTGCCGCCCTGTAGCACCGCCTAGAAGCCAAGCTGCCGCGGCTAAACCACCAGCGTTTATCCAGGAATCGGAGGAAATGCAGAAATCTCGCGGCCTCTACAGCGACTTCGTATTACAGTCGGCGCATGTTGCTCGCATCATCATCACCCTCGGTGGATTGTCAGCGTGACGGGCAAGCGAGCCTGCAGCGACCCCACCGGGCTCAGCTGGGCCCTAGACCTGACCACAAAGGGCGGGTCGCTTCCGCCGTCCTGCTAAGTCTGGCGGGCTCCCTGACAGGGTGTCTGCCGGGGCTGTGGCCTGACCCGGATGCCGCAAGGCCTGCCTTCCTGCGCACCGCAGAGCCGATGATGACCATGCCGGGGCCCGCGTCAGCCTCGTCGCTACCGCTGGTCAATCGCCCTGTGGACAAGACCGCCTCGCAGCGCCCGCATGAGCCGCTGTATCTGTCGCCGCAGCGCAAGCTCTTAGCGGGAACGCTGGGCAGCTTGGCGGTGGTGACGCTGGTGGGCTCGGCGCTGCTGGTCGCAGAGGATGGGCAAGCCACGACCTCAGCCAGCTGCAGCTACATGGGGATGATGACCAGTCCTGATCGCTGCGTGCTCGATACGCGAGCCGCTTACGGCGTCGGCTTCGGCCTAACGGCGGCGCTATTGGGAGGGTTGGCGCTGACGCTGTGGCTGCCCACCTCAACTTCAAAGCCAGCAGCCCGCCCGAGCACCAATACCGCACCAGCTGCTGCGGCATCCGTACCCACCGCGGTAGAGAGTACTCCAGCCGTGATGCCCCCACCCCCACCAGCGCCTGCTCCTGAAAATAGCGCACCGGCTACGCCCGCAACCACCGCAGTCAGCCCCGGAGGGACCCCATGAAGCGCGCTCAGCTGCGACCCTTGTTGGAGGGCCTGCTCGCCATTGGTGTCCTGGCCAGCACCTCCTGCGTACGACACGAGTGCGAGAGCCATCCTGAGCGCTGTGGCCCGCGTGACCTGCTGCTGCTCTCTGCGCCCCTGGTCAAGCAAGCGACCACCAGCGAGCTCCGCTTCGAGATTCAGAACCTGTCCCCGGCGCTCTCGCTGGCCGCCATCACCGCCGAGCTAAAGCAGGGAAGCGAAATCCTGCCGCTGCAGCTGAGCCGCCAAGCCACGACCAACATCTTTACCGCGACCGTGCAAGGCACTGACCTGTCGCGATTTCAGACCGGCTCAGCCACGTTGCAGGTACGCGCGGACACCGATACGGGGCAGATTCCGGTTGCGGTCATCTATCGTCGCGTCGCTATTAGTGAAGAAAATCAGCTGCTGTTTCGCGACCTACCGACGCCACTTAACGCCCCTAAAGCCAAGCGCATCGACGGCTATAACGGCCAGTATCTGTACGTGCTGTACGAAGGCGTCAGCAAGACGACCAGCCAGCCGGTGCGCCAGCTCGTTGAGTACACGTACAACACGCTGCAGCTTCTGCCCTCGCAGCGCAGCACCAGCTTTTCAGCAGAGCTGACCACAAGCACGCTGGCCGCAGTCAGTGGCAACCTGATGACGCTGGCGATTCCTGAAGCCGCAAACCCAGCACGGATGACGCTGCAGACCTGCTCCATCGGCGATTCCGTGCAGCCCTGTAGCAGCTCGGTTCCGCAGTCGCTGGGCACACTGCAGGGGCTGGCGGGGGAACTCGGCGGCGGAACGCTAGCGGTGGCGCTACAAGGCGGCCTGAAGTTTTTCACCTATCGCGCGGTACCGCCGCTGCTGACGCTTAGCGAGCAGGTCTTGCCCAGTACACCACCTGCTCCTGCGCTGCCGCTGGTCGCTCTGGGCGCGCTTGACCGCAAGAGCGGGGCCGATCTGGTCGTGATTGACCAAGAGCAAGCCACCGGCTCGGTCTACCTGCAGGACGTCTCGGGGCTGCGGCTGGACAGCACTCGGAGCCAGAGCCTGACTGCGGCCCTGGCCGGTCAAGGCCGCGTCGATGCGCTGACCGTGGGCGATGTCGACGGCGACGGCCTACAGGATCTAGTGATCGCGCACGGCAACAAGCCAGAGCTTCTATTGTGGCAAGAGGATGGCACCCTGCGCTCAGTGGCAATGCCGACCACCATCGCGGGCACCATCGTCAGCCTGCTGGTGATGCCGATCGACCGGGATGCCGCCGCAGACATTGCCGCCGTGACCCAGGACAACCAGGTGGCGCTGTTCTTTAACCAGCTCGATCTGCCCGCCAACTAACTCCCAACTACCTCCGCTTGCCCGCGAGCAGCGACGATAAGCTCTCGCTTACGCGCGCTCTTCGGGCAGCAGCCAGCAGGCACTCTCCGGCGGGATGTCAGAGCCGTGAACGCTGCCGCTGGCGTGGGCGTAGACCCGTAGCTCGGCACCGCCGCGATGGACCAGCCACAGCCCGTGCTGAAGCAGCGGTACTCGGCCCGGATGCGCCAGCGGCTGAAGCTGCATGCCATCGCCACTGGCCTTGCGTCGGTAGTGCCGCAGCAGCGCCCGCCCCTTGAGCGCCCCCGGAGTACTGGCCTGCAAAAACCACAGCGGGTCGTACAGCACCACGTCCTGCACCCCCAGCCGGAAAAAGTGCATCATCAGCCCGTCTTCGGGCGAGATCGGCGTCTCGGTCAGGTGGATGCACAGCGTCGGGGCCACACCGCGCTCCCAGACTTTGTAGGTGCGCAGCTGCTCCACGGTGTTTAGCGAAGCGGCGGCGGGTAAGACGTAGATATCGGGAGTCACCCGCGCCAGCCGATCGTGGGCATCGTACTGAAACGTCAGGTCGGTACCGACTCGTACCAGCCCAGCGGACGGCGCCGGCCCCGAACCAGACCCCGCGTCCAAAGCAGCAGCGCCTCGGTGCCAAAAGAAGTCGCGGAGCAGACGACACAGCTGCGTCCGGGTCCACTGAGGCGCGGCGAACTCGCCATAGTCAGGCCGTTTTTCGGGCACGCCCCATCGTAGCAAGTCCCCCTACCCCGACGCTAGACCGAGGACATAGGCGACACAGTTCTGCCCCCCCAAAACAGCCATACCGAGGAAAAACTCGGTCAGGGCTTGGGCGGCTCGGCTTTAGCGACGGCAATCGCCAGCTGCTGACGAGCGTACCCCAGGATCAACACTGCAGGCTCGGCTTGCTTGGCATCGCCCTTTGGACCCAGCGTCACCAGC
>JAGNNG010000259.1 GCA_017990795.1 Deltaproteobacteria bacterium | reverse complement strand
CTGGAGCAGTGCGCAAAAGTCAGAGGCGCTCGGGTCCTTCTGCTCTCTGATCTTTTGGGTTTACAGCTGGACTCGCCCCTGCTGACTCGCGCCGCTTTGCTCTGTCGGCGACGGGGCGTCCGCCTGATGTGCCTAAGGCCCGAGACGCGGCGCTATCTACCCCGACAGCTTCTGCAGACAGCGACGGCCCAGCGCACGCTCGAAATCTTCTCGTGGGAAGGTGCGCGTCAAGAGGCGCAAAACAATAGAGCACTGGCACAGCTCGGGTTTCATGTGGTAGCCGTAGGACCCGAAGACGGCCTGGCGCAGGTGCTGGCAGCCAAGAATCAGCCGCGGCCAAGCATGATCACAAGTAAGCAGGCTGTCACGTAACCACTTGGCTGCTGCATCTAAGCCAGGATATGTCGTCACTAATTGCTTTCGATTTGACCCTCAGCACGTTCGCCCCGTAAGGTAGCGCGAACTACGCAAAGAAGAGACTTAAGGAGACTGTAGATATGGCAACGACCATCACGGAGGAATGCATCAACTGTGGCGCCTGTGAGCCAGAGTGCCCCAACGAGGCAATAAGCGAAGGCGAGTCGGTGTACATCATCGACCCCAACCTGTGCACCGAGTGCGTCGGCTTCCACGACCACGAAGCCTGCAACGCCGTCTGCCCCGTCGAGTGCTGCATCCCCGACCCAAGCAACCGCGAGAGCGAAGAGATTCTGCTCAATCGCGTCGTCAAGCTGCACCCAGACAAGAAGTTCCCCACGCTGGCTGACCTACCAGCATCCTTGTCGCTGTATCGCAAGTAACCAGCCGTATCAGCCGCAGGCTAACCGCCAGCCAGCTGGAGACACTTTCAAAGCCCATCGCTCAGCCGAGTGTTTGGGCTTTTTTTTCGCCTACCGCGACCCCTCAGTTGGTGACGCCTGCGCTCTGCCATCGTCGCAGCGAGCCAGCAGGGTTGCCATCCCGCTGCGGCCAAGCGTTGTACTCGCGGCTGTCCGTAGCGCTGCTGCCATCGAGCTGCCACAGCATCGTCTCCCCCGCTGCAGCCAGGGTTGCTAGACCACTCCACTGCAGGGTCAAAGACAGCTGCTCTGGTGGCACCGCTAGCTCCTGTCGATAACGCAGTCCGGCAGCCGAGACGGCCATCACGCCTCCATACTGCGGCAGTAGCGACGCGCGGGCGACGAAGGGTGCGTATACCAGCCCGCTGCGACCCAAGACCGGAGCACGCTCCGAACTAATGGCTGTGGTCGTAAAGCCGGTTTCGAGGCAAAAGCTGACTCGGCTCTGATCGTCAATGCGACAAAGCGCGACCCCAGCAGGCTGCGCTACCAAGGCGTAAGTGCCTCCATCTTCATGCAGCAGCGGGCCCGAGACGGCCTCACCAGGAAGCGTCAGGCGGCGCGCAACCTCGTCGGGCAGACCCCCATCGGCCCAGGTCCAGATCTCACTGCCGGTGGCCACAGCGGCATACTCGCCCCGCCGTCCCGAGAGCGCGAGCCCCGCTGGTACCCCCGGCAAGATCGCCCGCAGCCCGACTAGACCCGTCGGCTCAGCCCAAAAGATCTGGTGCGCACCGTCGGCGCGCGTGCCAGCCCCCAGAATACTGCCGCTGGGCAGCATCAGCAGGTGACGATTTTTGACCAGACCCAAGCTGGTACGAAAGCGCTTGCGGCCATGCTCGTCGAGGCCCAGGAGCGCACCCTCGGCATCGAGAATGAACCAGTGACCCTGAGCATCGGCACAGAGCTGATCGCCCGGCACGACTGCGGCTGGCGTCGAAAACAGCGGCTCGCCACTCAGTGAAAAACCGTGTAGCGCGCCATTTCCCACCACCACCACCAGCGAGTCACTAACCAGTACCGGTCGCGCCGACACCAGCCCTGGCAGCTGTTTGTTCCATGCCAGCTTGCCCTCTGCATCCATCGCCAGCAGCTGCGACTGCTGCGTGACCAGAAACATCCGCCCGTCGGGCAGTGAGACTGGCGCGCCCGCAGCCGCAAAACCCAGCGCGTAGGTACGCCGCACATGCTGCTCAAGTCGCAGCGCACTACGCGCCCGTGACCAGTACACCACCCAGATCAGCCCGCACAGCACCAGCAGCACGCCCAGCCCACGACCTTGACGAGTTCGGATGAGCAGCCCCCACCGTCGGTGTAGCTGCCCCAAAATATACTCTGCCGAGTCTGTCCTCGCAGTCTTGCCGCGCTTCATGGACGCACCGTAGCCGTCTCAGGTTGTCTGTAGCAAGCAGCTGAAAAGGCCGGGCGCCAGGTCCTGCCGCCAAGTGACTTAAGCCTTGAGCGCTGCAGAAGCCAAAATCCTCTCGACCAGCGTCGGAAAGTCTATGCCGTGCTGACTTGCGATCTTGGGCAATAAGCTGCGCTCGGTAAGGCCCGGCAGCGTATCTACTTCTAAGCAAACAGCGCGGCCACTTGGCGTCAGCAGCAAGTCGGTACGCGTCGCCCCCGCGCAGCCCAGCGCCGCATGAGCCCGACGCGCCAGATCAAACACCAGCTGCCGCTCCGCGTCGGTAAGAGGAGCCGGCACCAGATACTTGGTATCGGTCCGCTGGTACTTGGCTGCGTAGTCATAAAACTCTGTCACCGGCTGAATCTCGACATCGCCTAGGACTTCACCGTCGAGGACCGCAACTTCAATTTCGCGGCCACGCACGTATTCTTCCAGCAGGACTTCGCCATGCAAGCGACGGGCGGTCTGCAGCGCGGCGGACAGCTGCGTCTCATCGCGCACGATCGAGATGCCAATCGAGCTGCCCTCACGCGAAGGCTTTACCACCAGCGGAAAGCCGAGGCGCTGCACATCGGCGGGACCGCGATAGACGCACCAGCGCGGCGACTCGATGCTCTCTTCGTCAAAGACGCGGCGGCTGCGCACCTTATCCATCGCCAGCGCCGACGCCAGCACCGACGAGCCGGTATACGGAACAGCGCAGCACTCCAGCAGTCCCTGCACGCAGCCGTCTTCACCCAGCGTTCCGTGCAGCGCCACAAATGCCACCTCGACCCGCTCGCGCCGCAGCTCGGCCCACAGGTCATGATCGGCGCCGGTCCAGTCGATCGCAACGGCGTCGTAGCCACGCTCCAGCAGGGCCGCATGCACGCGCCGCCCTGAGATCAGCGAAATTTCCCGCTCGGCAGAGGGCCCGCCCATGATGACCCCGACCCGATGCTGCAGATACGGTGAGACCGGTGTTCGCGCAGACAGCATCAGGCCACCTCTCCCATCACTTTGACCTCTAGCTCAAGCTGGACGCCAAACTGGCTGCTGACCGCTTGGCGAATCGTGGCGACCAGGCTTAAAACATCGGTAGCCTGCGCCTTTTCGACGTTCAGAATCCAGTTGGCGTGCGCCTCGGCGATCTGAGCCCCACCGCTGCGCAGACCCTTGAGGCCGCAGGCTTCGATCAGGCGGCCCGCAAAGTCGCCAGCCGGGTTTTTGAAGATGCTGCCAGCGTTGGGATAGCCGTGGGGCTCACGCTGCTTGCGACGATCGCGCAGTGCCCGCACCACCGCTTCAATCTCGGCCCGCGGGCGCGGCGGCAAGCGCAAGATACCAGCGACGATCATCTCGTCGGTGGGCAACGCAGAGCCACGATAGACAAAGCCACACTCGCTGGCCGAGCGACTCCGGAGCTGGCCGGTGGCGTCGACGGTGTTCACCTGCATGGTGACATCTTTGAACTCGCCCAAGTAGGTGCCCGCGTTCATCACCAGACCGCCACCGATAGAACCGGGCACGCCGCCCAAAAACTCGACGCCGCCCAGGCTGCGACGGGTGGCCTCTGAGAGCAGCTTGCCGGTGGCGACGCCTGCTTCTACATAAACGGTCGTATGCGGGTCGACGCTGTCCGCGTCCGGCGGCTGAAACTGCAGCTGACGCAGCTGCGCACTGGCCAACAAGACACCGCGCAGCCCACCGTCTAAGACCAGCAGGTTGCTACCAGCGCCCAGAGCCCGGCAAGGCAGTCCTGCCGTGGTGCAATAGCTCCGAACGCGCTGCACGGCAGCAATGCTGCTTGGCGCAATCCACGCGTCGACGGGGCCGCCGATGCGTAGCGTGGTGTGGCGCGCCATCGGCTCATCAAATCGCAGCTCGCCCTCCCCCGCGAG
>JAGNNG010000258.1 GCA_017990795.1 Deltaproteobacteria bacterium | reverse complement strand
ACCAGCAGGAAGCCAAAAAATGCAGCGGTGGCAGCGAGCAGACTGTCCGGGGTTACGGAGGCGAAAAACTCTGTCATTGATGCGGACTCCTAAGCGGGGGCGGACGAGCGGCGCGTGATCTGGGTGGCGCTGGGCAAGCCCGGGTTTATCGGGCGCCAAGATTCGGCCAAGCGCCGCAAGTCTGTCAACGAGTGGCGCGTGGAGATTCCGCGCTCGTGCGGTGCTGGTCAGGGCGGGGTTGGCTTTTGCGGCCACGCCCAGCGCGTCCTGGTGGCTTCTGGGGGCCGAAAAAGGAATTGCATGGGAGCTGATATTATGTTCAGACTGCGCAGTAATTCAGGTGTGACCAGGTAAGCAAAGGAGTGCTCATGAACCCAACGAACCCACCCGGCAGTCTGTCTTCTTTTACAGAGTCTCCCATCGCTCCCGCTGTGCAGGCGGTGCTTGAGCTGTTCGCTACTGACCTGGGCGAGCTGCGTTTTCCCGATGTGGATCAGCAGGTGCTTGCGCAAGCCAGCGCGGCGGTGCTGTCTCGGGCTGAAGAGGTGGCTGCGGCAGAGGCGATGCTGCTTGCGGCCAAAGAAGCGCTGCTGGATGCCAGTGAAGCGCTGCTTGGCAAGTGTCAGCGCGCGCTAGCCTATGCCCGCATCTACGCAGAGGACGACCGCGAGCTACAGCAAAAGCTGGAGGTTATATCGCTGCCGCGCAGTCGCCGGGCCGCCGCGCTGCCGCTGGGCAGTGAGGGCTCAGAGGCACGAGTGAATCGACGCGGGCGACGAGCCGCAGCTAGCAGCGGGCCGCTATTTTTAGACAGCACTGCCGCGCCTGCACCGACGGGAACAGCAGGGCCCGAGTCAGACAGCATTGCTGCTTAATCGTTGCGGAGTTGCTGCGAGCTTACTGGCGCAGTGGCAGCAGCGTCGCTGATGGTGGCTGGCCTGCGGCACTGGGTAGGACCACAAACAGGTAGTCGTAGTCCTCGCGACCGATGCTGGGCGGGGACGCGACGCCCAGATCTTTGATGAGTAGCGGCAGCGTGTCGCTGTGCCCAACGACTAGCGCTATCGCCTGCGCGGGCAAGGAGCGTAGTCGCTGCACCAGAAAACTGCGCTGCGCGGCTGCAATCACCTGCGGCTGCAAGTGCAGCAGCTGCGCGGTGGGGGCTGCCGTCTGCTGGGTTCGCTGAAACTCGCTGACAAAAATGGCGGTCAGGCCCAGGCTGCGGAGTTTTTGCGCCAAGCGCTCGGCGCGCTCAAGACCAGCTTTGGATAGCGGCGCATCTTTGGATTCGTCGACTTTTTCGGCATGCCGCACCAGCACTACGGCTTTTTGCGCGGTCGCCAGGGAGCAACTCAGCAGCAGCACCAGCAGCGCGCCAGCTAGGATTCGTAGGCCGTGGGTAAATCGTAGGTTGGCGGTTGCAGCGACGCAGCTGGTCCGAGGCAGATGCGGGTAATTTGCTTGCATCTGCGCAGCCTACAAGAAAACGATGCGGCGCATGACCGCCTCTTCCCCCGTACCAATCAGGCAGCCTGCGGTGGCAAGTCGAGCCCACGCGCTGTGGGAGCTGGCCGGGGTGTTTCTGAAGCTCAGCGTGACCGGCCTCGGCGGACCCGCTGCGCACATCGCCACCATGGAAGCAGAGCTGGTGCGGCGCCGCCACTGGCTAGCGCACGACGAGTTCATGGACCTGCTGGGCGCGACCTACCTGATTCCCGGCCCGAACTCGACCGAGCTGGCGATTCATCTGGGCTATCTGCGCGGCGGCGGCTTGGGTCTGGTGGTGGCTGGCGTCTGTTTCATCGTGCCAGCGGCGGTGATTACCGGCCTGCTGGCTTGGCTGTACGTTGTCTATGGAGCACTGCCGCAGGTATTGCCAGCGCTTCACGGCATGCAGGCCGCGGTGGTGGCGGTGGTGCTCCAGGCCGTGGTTCAGCTGGGGAAGTCGGCTCTAAAGACGCGCACGCAGTGGGGTATTGCCGTGGTGGCGCTGGTAGCCGCGCTGCTGGGAGCCCCAGAGCTCGTCGTGGTCTTCGGGGGTGGCCTGGTGGCGCTGCCGCTCGGGCGGGCGCGGGTCGCGCAAGGCGTAGCCTCCATCGGGGTGGGCTTTGTGGCCGGGACGGCTTCTGCAATCGGGGCTGGGCTGCCCGCGCGGCCTTCGCTGCTATCGCTGGCGCTGTTTTTCGCCAAGGTGGGCTCGGTGCTGTACGGCAGCGGCTATGTGCTGGTGGCCTTCCTGCTGCGCGGCTTGGTGGCAGAGCGCGGCTGGCTATCGAGCCAGATGATTCTCGACGCTGTCGCCGCCGGACAAGTGACGCCGGGCCCCGTGTTTACGACCGCGACCTTTGTGGGCTACTTGCTACGCGGTCCGTCTGGCGCAGCGGTGGCGACAGCAGCCATCTTTGCGCCTTCGTTTGTGCTGGTGGCGCTGCTCACGAGGGTGCTGTCGCGGCTGCGTCGCTCTACACGGATGCGAGCATTTTTGGATGGCGTCAATGCCAGCTCGCTGTCGCTGATGGTGGCGGCGGCTGTGGCGCTGATGCCGCAGCTTGTGGGCTCTCCTCGGCGGCTGGTGGTGCTGCTGGTACTGACGGTCCTCGGGATTTTTTCGCGCGGTCGCTTTAGCCCTAGCTGGCTGGTGCTGCTGGGCGGTCTTGCGGGGCTCTTGTTTTCGCTGTAAGCCACCGTGCGACTCGCGGTACATTCACCAGCACACAGGCCTTTGGGCCAGACGAGGACCTTTGGATGTTTAATGGGATGCGGCGCTTGCTAACCCGAGGCATTGGACTATCGCTACTGTTGCTTAGCGTAGTGGGCTGCCGACCGCCGTCCGAGATGGCTGGCCCGGTCGATTTGGCGATGATGCCAAGCGACCTGACGATGGTGGTTGGGGATTTGGCAGGAGCCAAGGATCTGGCCACCAACTCGGATCTGGCGATGCAGTGGCCAGCGCCGATGCCAGCGCCGATGTCATGCTGGCAGCGCAAAGCGGGTGTGACCGCGATTCAGGTCGTGCTCCAGATTGACGAGTACCGGGGTCTGCAAACGGGCCGCAACGGCACCCATGAGATTGCCGAGGGCACGGTCGTAAATACCCCGTGGGTCTACGACAAGACGTTGGTGGACACCGCCAACATCCACCTAGCGATGAACGTGCAGGACGCCATGGACCCACACGGCTTGCCGATGGAGCTGCCGCTCACTGTCGGTCAGCGCATCGAGGTCGAAGGCGAGTACATCCCCAAGGCCACCGCTGGTGCCTCGAATAAAAAAGGCGCAGCGGCAGTGATTCATTTTACCCACAACCCGTGCGGGTATGCGGTGATTGCAGGGCAGACCTATCGGTAGGGTCGGGCAGCAGCTTCTTGACACTGCCCGGGCTGGGCACTACATCCAAGAGTGTAAATGACTCGATTTTTCCTCGCGCTCCGCTGTTTCTTTGCGGTGCTGTTCCAGTCTCGACTGTCGCCGCAAACAGTCGCTCTGCTGATGCCGCTGGGTCTTCCCAGTGGGCAGCCTGACTTACAGCTTCCCAAACAAGATGTTCCACCGCCGCCCAAGCTGAAGGATGCGCCGCCTGCTGAGGTTGTGCCGCCAGTCAGCGTGCCGGTGGTTCCTCCTGCCGTGGCAGCGGTGAAGACCGAGGCTGCAGGTGCTCCCTCGCTGTCGGCGGCTGAGCGGGAAGCCATCATCCATCGGGGTGCGGTGCAGCTGCTGGCGGTGCTTCAGCGTGAAGGGCGACTGCTCGACTTCTTGCTGGAAGACATCGACAGCTACGGCGACGGACAGATTGGTGCTGCAGTACGCGACATCCACCGAGGCTGTCGCAAAGCTCTGTCCGAGCACGTAAAGATTGCCCCCATTCGCTCAGAGCCTGATGAGGCCGTGGTGCGCATCGCCGCTGGCCACGACCCGTCGCAGATTCGCCTGATTGGCCAAGTCACCGGTCGCCCGCCGTTTGAAGGTACGCTGCGTCACCACGGCTGGCGAACCACCCAGATGAACCTCTCGGATATCCCGCAGGGCCATGACCCCACGGTCATCTGCCCCGCTGAAGTCGAGCTTGGCGGATGAGCATCACCAGCCGTTACATCGTAGGCATCGATCTGGGCACCACGCACTCGGTGCTGGCTTATCTGGACAC
>JAGNNG010000257.1 GCA_017990795.1 Deltaproteobacteria bacterium | reverse complement strand
GTATTACGGCGTGCGCACCGTCGGTCTGCCCAATCTGGCGGCGCTGGGGGTCACGTTTGGGCAAGTGGTGACGGGGCGGTCGCCAGCGGGCGGTAACTTCAACTGGGCGCTGATGATCTGGCACGAGCTGTCGCACGTCTTTGCGCTGCAGCAGTCCAAGGGCCGCGTGCCTCGGTGGTTTACCGAAGGGCTGTCGGAGTGGGAGACGCTGCACCTGCACTCAGACTGGCAGCGGCGCACCCACGCCGAGGTCGCCACCGCGCTGCGAGACGGAACGCTGCTGTCGCTGGCCGACCTAAACTTGGGCTTTACGCGGGCCAAGTCTCTGTCGCACATGGTCGTCGCCTATCACGAAGCGGCGCTGGCGATAGAGTTTCTAATCCGTCGCTATGGCTTCCCCAAGATCGTGCAGTGCCTAAAGCGCTTTGGCGAGGGACAGCGCACGCCGCAGGTGTTGCCGGAAGTCTATGGCAAGCCGATTGCCGCGCTGGATGAAGAGTTTCGCACCGACTTAAAGGCGCAGCTGCGACCTTACGCGGGCACTTTTTACGTGCGACCCAACGACTATGCCGACGAGGAAGCGCTGAAAAAAGGCGTGAAAGACAAGCCGACTGGCTGCCGCGAAAACGGTCTGCTGGCGCTCGCGATGGTGCGGGCGGGTGATAGCGATCCTCGCGATCCGGAGATCGAGCAGGCGCTGACCGCAGCGAAAAAGGGCGACCCGGCCTGCAAGGAAGCACTGCTGGCCGAGGGTGAGCGCGCCCTGCGGCTAGAAAAATATCCCGACGCAGAAGCGCGCTTTCGAGAGCTGATTGCCAAAGGCGGCGACGGCTACGATGTCCGCCAGCGCCTAGGCGACATGTATCTGAAACAGGAGGAGCTGCCGCGCGCCATCGCCGAGCTACAGAAAGCCAAGCAGCTAGACCCGGATCGACCCGAGCCGTACGAGCGGCTGGCGCGCATCTTTACCAAGCAGCAGCACGAAGACCAGGCGCTGGCCGAACTGCAGATGGCTGCCAAGCTCGATGTCATGGATGCGGATACTACCGTCGCGCTGGTAGCTAGGCTGTCCGACGCGCGCAAGTGGCCGCAGGTGCTCGAGTTTGGTGAGATGGCGCGCCACCTTCGGCCCTACTCTCCCGAGCTGCGGGCGCAGATTGCCGAGGCGCACTTGGCGCTGGGACAGCCGCAGCGCGCGGTGCCGGAGCTAGAGGCGGCGCTGCTGGCACTGCCGGACCCACAGAAGCTCGGCAGTGAGCTCGACCCAGAGGAAGCCGCCGAGGTGACGGCCAAGTCGCAGAGCTATCGCGCACTGCTCGAAAAAGCCAAGCGGCAAAAGCCTGGCGTGCCCCTGCTGCCGCCGCCGCGCCCAAAGAAGGAAGCAGGCAAGGCAGAGCAAGCGCCGCCAGCCAAGCCCAAGGCGGCGGCAGCCAAGTCGGATCCAAGCGACGAATAAAGTAGGAAGTTAGCCCGGCGCCGCTACGCGATAGCGGTGATTATGAGCGGTGAGCCTGCAGGTGACGACGTACGTCCGCAAGGTGCTTGCCGACCTGCAGCTCGTGATGAAAAGCGGCCTCGATGCGACCGTCGGGACCCACGACGTAGGTGACCCGGCGGGCGACCCCCAGCAGCGGCCACAGCACACCGTAGCTGCGACCAATATTTCGCGACGGGTCGCCTAGCATCGGAAACGGCACCCCTTCGCTGCTGGCAAACTCGCACTGCTTTTCACTGCTGTCGACCGACAGGCCAATCACCTCGGCCCCAAGCGCCGCCAGCTCGGTGTAGTGGTCCCGAAACTGGCGCGTCTCGATGGTGCAGCCGGTCGTAAAGGCCTTTGGAAAGAAAAACAGGACGGCCCGCTTGCCGCGCAGCTCCGAGAGCTTCACCGTCCGACCATCCTGCGCCGTCCCGGAAAAGTCCGGGGCCATCTCACCCACCTTCAGCACGATGAACCTCCTTGCGTTGTCTAGAAGCTGCCACTGCCCCCGGCGTTGCAGTTCTTGCACTCGGGAGCCATGGGGTTCGTGTTGCACGTGGCCGGGCAGTAGTTTACGCGGTTAAAGACCTTCTGGATGGTGTCGCAGCGCACGCTCTTGCCGTCGACCGACATCTCGCCGTAGCCGCCGGTGGCACGGAACTTCTCGGCACACGTCACCTGCGCGGGAGTATTGGCAATCCAAGCGGGCAGCACCGGCAGCGCCTGCACCTTGTCGGCCATGTCGTAGTCGCCCTCGGTGCAGACGGTGTTTATCACGCAGTCAGTCGGCTTGGGGTCCTTGGCGTCGCCAGCCTTCAGCGAGTAGCACAGCTTCCAGCGCCCCGCGCAATCGACGGTGATGGTGTTTGGGGACCAGGGCTGGCTCGGCTTTTTGATGGTGCCACTCATCATCTCGCACGCAGGCTTGCCAGAGGTGATGACCGTCGAGGTAGTCGCGGTGAGCTTGCCCATCCCGTCGCTGTAAAAGCACGGCGACAGGTTCTCAAGCGCCCACTGACCGGCGGAGAAGCAGTTGCAGGCGTCCTTGCCGCTTCCACCTTCCACGGGCAGCACTGCGCCTTCGCACGCGCCCCAGACATAGCCAAACTCGCCGTTGCGCACGCACTTGGTGACGCCATCCTGACAGCTGCCAAGGCCGCGATTGGCGCGTAAACCTGGCCAGCACGGCTGCTGCTCACCCTCGGTCTTGCAGGGGCAGCCCTGGCGATTTTTATCGTCGGGACACTCTGGCGTGCCACCCGGAGGATTGGGCTGCGGCTGCGGCATCCCACCTTTGGGACAGATCATCGGCGGCGGATCCGAGGCCCAAAATGCATCGCTATCAAAGCTAAAGTCTTTGGGCCCAGGCAAGCCGCCGTCGGTGCTCATGCCTCCGTCGTTGTTGTCCCCGGTGCCATCCACTTTGGCGTTGCAGGCCACAAGCCCGCTCAGCAAAACCGCACAGCCCAGCCGAACCAGCCACTGAAGTTGAGAAGTTTTATTCCGCATAGCTCGGGTTATAGCACGCGAGAGCCAGCCAGCCGCCACCGCAGACCGGCTGTCTCTCGGTACTTTTGTCGGAACTAGATTTTGGTGGGAGAGGAAATGTTGCTACAGCGCAGGGCAGCCCGGCTGACCCGAGCCTGGCAAGCAGCGACTCTGCACAATCTGGATAAATCGCAGCAGACCGCGCTGCTGCTCGACCAGAAACTTACCGGTGCTGTCGAGCAGCGTGCGGTAATCCGCCGCCGTATAGTCGCCCGCAGCACCCAGGTTCTTGCGATTCACTTCACCGATGGCATCGCTAAGCCGCCACATTGGATGCAGCCCGCTACCGTCGAGCTTGTACAGGCTGCGCAGTAGTCGCACCAGCACTTGCTTGGGCATCGCCACCAGGCTGCTCGACTGCTCTAGCTCGTGACCGCGACGAAGCAGCGTGATTCCGGCCAGCGCCGGGCCGGTCTTGGGATCGACCACACTGGCGAGGCCATGCCCCAGCGTCGTTAAGTCAGCGTCGGCTAGCAGCAGCTGCAAGCCATCCAGCGCGACCACCTGCATCACGGTCCGCGCACCCTCATTCTTCTCGTCGAGCAGCCCCCGCAGCAGCGCGTAGGTCTTGGCCCGCGCCTGGTCGTTGTCCGAGAGCTTACTCCCAACATCAATCCCCGCCGTCGCCAGCGGTCCCGTCAGCAGGTCCGTCAGGTCACTCGACAGCTTGCTCGACCAGCCGGCTAAGTCTGGGCCATGGGCAGCGACGCGCTCGACGGCAAAGTCCAGCAGGATCTGCGCCATCGGTCGCAGCCGAGGATTGTCGAGCACGTACTTCTTATTACCCATGCCATCCGTCGACACATTGACCTTGAGCAGCAAGTCGATGACATCACTAATCGCCCGGTCCCAGCGCTGCTTGGCGACGGCATTCTCGGGTCGATTCAGCAGCGTCTTTTTCTTCTGCAGCGCGTCCGCAAGCAAGTAAAACGGCGTCACCGGCCCCGCTGGCTGACCGTCGTTGCGCATCGCTACCGCGCGCTGATCCCGATAACGAATTCCACCGGGCGGACCCACCGCCGAATCGAACACATAGCGACCCAGCCGCAGCAGCACCGGCAGCGCGCGCGGACTGCCCATCTGTCCGTCGGTAGTCATGCTAAGCAAAATCGGAGACAGG
>JAGNNG010000256.1 GCA_017990795.1 Deltaproteobacteria bacterium | reverse complement strand
GCTGGGAGGGGCGTGGGTGCAGGACAGCTGCACCTATGTGGCCGGACGCACGGACTCCTCGGTGTGCTTGCAGTCGGGGCAGCAGGGCGGGGCGGGGCCGACGATTACGGTTGGGCTGGACGCACGCTTGTAAGTCAGCGCAGCGTGCGTCCCAACTTACTAGGCGACGTTGCGGCGGCGGGACAGGCGCAGTGCCGTGGCCATGACGGCCAAGCCGGCAAACAAGCCCCAGGCGGTGCTGGCGCTCTGGCTGGGCGCAAAGTTGCAGGTGCAGCCAGTGGCTACGGCGCCGCCTAGCTCGACTCCAGCGTCATCGGTGCCGCCGTCGGGGGTTGGGTCGGTGAAGTTCTGATCGACGCACTGACCCATGGTGCAGGTCTGGCCGGGAGGGCACTTGACGTCAATGGTGCAAGCCGGGACGCAGGTGCCCGCTTTGCATAGGGTTCCAACGCCGCAGGACTCAGCTTCGCAGCCTTGCTCGACGCAGCGACCGCTGCCGGGTGCGCAGGCCTGGCCGCTGCCGCAGGGCAGACAGTTGCAGGCGGTGATGCAGGCGCCGTTAGAGCAGGTCTTGTTCGCCGGGCAGGTAACGCCCTTGCACGGGTCCACGCAGTTGCCACCGCTGCAGACATAAGGCTGCGGGCAGACAATGCCGGTACACGGGCTGACGCAGGTGCCTAGACGACAAATCTGACCGCCGCAGTCCTTGCCAACGCAGGCCGGGTCGACGCAGCGGCCCTGGTCGCAGCTGAGGCCGTCGGCGCATGGAAACTCGCTGCTGCAGTTCATGGTGCAGCGGCCCTTGTCACACAGCTGGCCCACCGGGCAGGGCGCATTTTCATCAACGGTGCCGTTGCAGTCGTTGTCGATGCCGTCGCACTTCTCGGTGTTGGTGCCGGGCTGGGTCAGCTGCTTGCAGAAGAGGGTGCCCTGGCCGTCACACTCCGTGACGCCGAACTGGCACGAGCCCTGCTGACCAGGAACCGTACACGACGTGCCCGCGCCCACGCAGGCGATGCCGGTAAAGCGGAACAGGAAGTCCTCGTAGTCCAGGTCGTTGCCGTTGGTGCCTGCCGCGCCGCTGGCGTCAGCAAAGTCCAGGTCCTCAAAGCCTAAGTAGAAGGTGCTGTCCAGCTTCTTAGACTTGTAGGTCAGGATGGAGTACCAAGGGCCGTTCTTCTCGCCAGCGCCGGTACACTTGGTGCACTGGATGTTAAAGCGGTGCTCGGTGTAGTGGTACTGCGTGGCCGGGTTGGCTCCGGTGCCGTTCGGGTTTGGAATCAGCGCAAAGCCAATCAGCCCGTTTTTGTAGTTCGGGTTGCTGCGGATGGTGGCAGCCTTCAGGTCGCGCATGTCCGCTGCGGGCAGTGCGCTTGAGAACGGAAACAGGATCTGGATGTCGCTGTTTGCCGCCGGGGTGTTCAGGCCCGCAGCGAGGTTGGTCGGTACATACTTGGGCGGATTGTTGCTAGCCCGAGCGCTATCGACGTTGTACCAGCCGATGGCGAAGTTGGCGCCGCCGCCTTTGGCGATATATTTCCCAGCAAAATCACAGAGCGGGGAGAATACTTGTGGTTCCGTTGCCGCCTCTGTGACTACATTGATACCTTCGTTGATATTATCGTTATTGGCAGAGCCATTCAGATAGCCACTGAGTGCGGGCCCGCCGCCAGCTGGAATGGTGGCGCCGTTGGGGAGCTTGACTTGGGCCATTGCCGTCGAAGAAAGCCCTGCTACTAGGCCCAACGTGGCCAGCCCGGCCAGCCAGGTTGGTTTGGCTAATCCTGTAATATTCATCAGTAATTCCCCCATAAGTCTATTTGGTCAGTCTTGGCAGTTGTGGTCAGTGCCTATTTTAACATGTTTAAAATAAGGCAATGAGTGAACTGCGTTAAAAGCCAAGCAGATCACCCGTAGTAAACGGGCAATTGAGTCACTGATTTTTCAGCTACAGGAGAAGGACTGCAGAAGGCAGGCGGGCGGAGGTGTCGCGGGGTCGGTGGGGCTTGCGGCTAGCCGTGCTGGTGGTCGTACTCGCCGTAGACGCGGCGCAGGGTGTCGGCCACTTCGCCCACGGTGGCACCAGCCGTCACCGCCGTCAGAATGGCCGCAACCAGGTTGTTGTCCCCGCGTGAGGGCTGACTGGCCGCGCGATCGAGCGCCCGCAGTGCCTCGGCACAGGCTTGCGGCTCGCGCGCGCTGCGAAACTTTTGCACCTCTGCCACGCGGCGCGCTTCGTTCTGCGGATCGAGGTGCAGCAGGTTTTTCGGCGCGGGCTCTTTGATGATGAACTCGTTGACGCCGACCACGATGCGAGCCTTGCTCTCGATGCTGCGCTGGTACTCGTAGGCGCGGCGCTCGATCTGGCTTTGGGGGAACTTCTGCTCGATGGCGGCGACCATGCCGCCCATGTCATCGATGCGCCGGATGTAGTCAGCGGCCCCGGCTTCGATTTGATCGGTCAGGGCTTCGACGGCGTAGCTGCCGCCCAGCGGGTCGACCAGATCGGCCACTCCGGACTCGCTGGCGATGATCTGCTGGGTGCGCAGGGCCAGCAGGGCCGACTGCTCGCTGGGCAGCGCCAGCGCTTCGTCATAGCCATTTACGTGCAGCGACTGGCAGCCGCCTAAGATCGCGCCCAGCGCCTGCACCGTGTTGCGCACCGTATTACACAGCGGCTGCTGCGCCGTCAGCATCGAGCCCGCCGTCTGCGCATGAAACCGCAGCATGCAGCTCTTGTCGTCCTTGGCGTCGAAGCGCTCGCGCATGATGCGGGCCCACAGCCGACGCGCGGCACGGAACTTGGCGATTTCCTCGATGAGGTTGTTGTGGGCGTTAAAAAAGAACGACAGCCGAGGCGCAAAGTCGTCCACGTGCAGCCCGATGCTGCGCGCCGCTTCTACGTAGGCGATGCCGTCGGCCAAAGTGAAGGCGACCTCTTGGATGGCGTCGCTGCCGGCCTCGCGGATGTGGTAGCCGCTGATGCTGATGGTGTTCCACTGCGGCAGCTCGGCTTGGCAGAACGCAAACAGGTCGGTGATCAGGCGCAGCGACGGGCGCGGCGGATAGATATAGGTGCCGCGCGCGATGTATTCCTTCAAGATGTCGTTTTGTACCGTGCCACCCAGCGTGCGCCGAGGAACCCCGCGCTCGTCGGCCACCGCCACATACAGCGCCAGCAGCGTCGCCGCCGTCGAGTTAATCGTCATCGACGTCGTAATCTTGTCGAGCGGCAGCCCCCCGAGCAGGATTCGCATATCGGCCAGCGTCGCGATCGAGACACCGACGCGCCCGACCTCACCGCGCGACAGCTCATGGTCCGGATCGCGCCCCATCTGCGTCGGCAGGTCAAACGCCACCGAGAGTCCGGTCTGCCCGCGCTCCAGCAGGTAGCGGTAGCGCTGGTTAGACTCCTCGGCGGTGCCAAAGCCAGCGTACTGGCGCATGGTCCAAAATCGCCCGCGATACATCGTCGGCTGCACGCCACGCGTAAAGGGAAACTCGCCGGGCAGTCCTAGCTCTGACAGATAGTCTCGGGTCGCAGCGGGGGCGGTCGGTCCCTCAGTCGCGGGCGCGGCTGCGTGCGGCACATCCAGCGGTGAGTACAGCTCGCGCAGCTCCACGTCAGCATCGGTGGCAAAGCGAGCTTTGCGCAGTGGAAACTTGGTCGCGTTTTTGGCCAGCTTGGCGGTAAAGCTGCTCAGCCGCTCCGCGAGCTTGGGGCCAGGGTGCGGCTGCGTCTTGCCGCCTGCAGTCTCAGACTTTGGGTCGGAATCAATCGGGTTCGCCATGTCCACAAGCTACCGCCCCAGACAGTCCGCGAGCAACCCCCGAGCAACCCTGGGCCTGCAGACGCTGGTCTTCGCTGACCGGTGCCAGTGCTCGCGCTGACTACTAACGCTGCGGCGAGCGCACCCGCTCCCCAAGTCGCGCCTTTAGATACTTGGACGGCAGATCGTGTCCCAGCCAGCTGGCCACCTGCCTGGACGCATCGACCAGTCCGTCGAGGTTGATGCCGGTCTGCACGCCCATGCCCTGCAGCATGTAGACCACGTCCTCGGTTGCGACGTTGCCGCTGGCCCCGGGCGCATACGGACAGCCGCCCAGCCCTCCGAGCGCACTGTCCACGGTGGTAATCCCCAGCGCGATGCCAACCAGGATG
>JAGNNG010000255.1 GCA_017990795.1 Deltaproteobacteria bacterium | reverse complement strand
GTGCCCTCGCGGTTCTTGATCTTTCCCGACGAGAATCACTGGGTGTTAAAGCCGCAGAACTCGCGGCTCTGGTATGGCACCGTGCTCGACTGGCTGAAGCGCTATATCGGTGGCACTGGCGTTGATCCCAAAGTCTTGGAAACTGCCGGTACTTACGCCCGCTAGTCGCGCACCGGTAAAATTTGCCGACTGGCTGGCTTCACCACTGCCCGGTCCCGCAATTTTCAGCTCGGTTGGTCGCAATCAGATCGTTTCAGCGTCCGCAAATGTGGCAGATTGACGCCCTATGTCGAATCCGGAAGCACTCACGCGGCTCGTCGAAGAAGGGATAATCGACGCCGTACATTCCCGCCTGATGAGCGGTAAAGAAGCGACCGTTTACGTCGTGGAGCGAGCCGGAGAGCTAGGCGCGGCCAAGGTCTACAAAGACCGTCAGGAGCGGACGTTTAAACACGTAGCCAGCTACGTCGAAGGGCGCAACCAGACCCGCAACTCCCGAGATCGCCGCGCCATGGAGCGCAAGAGCAGCTACGGCCAAAAGCTCATGGAAGAAGGCTGGCACGATATGGAGTTTCGGGCTCTGCAAGCCGCGTTCGACGCTGGCGTACGGGTGCCGCAGCCGTTCTTTTTGTACGATCAAGTCCTGTTCATGGAGCTAGTCGTCGACGCTGATGGTGTTCCGGCGTCGCGCCTGGCGGACTTTCCGTTTACCCCCGAAGAGGCCAATGCGCTGCATCAAGAAGTCTTTATGCAGGTCAAAAAGCTGCTCGAGGCGGGGCGGGTTCACGGTGACTTGTCCGCATACAACATCCTGATGGGGGCCAAAGGGCCAACGATCATCGACCTGCCGCAGGTGGTGGATGTCGCGGGGAACATGAATGCGGGGGCGATCTTGCGGCGTGATCTGCGCAACCTGACGGAACACCTGGCGCGCTTTGACTCGCGGCTGCTGCGCTTTACCGACTGTGGCGGCATGCTGTTTCAGCACTTTTTGCGCGGCACGCTGGACATGGTGACCGGCCCCGAGGTCAGCGATTTCGAGCGGCGTGGTGGTGGTGGTCGGCGCGGTCGCGATGCGGAGCGCGGTCGTGTGGGCCGGGAAAAAGGACCGCGCATCGAGACGCCTCATGGGGAGCGATCGATGCAACCACCGTCGCATGCCGCGGACCAGCGGAGTCGGCAGCCAGGTGCTGGTGGGAACGCGGCAGGTCGCGAACATCCCTCAGCGCGGTCCTCGTCAGCACCTGGACCTCGCCCCTATGATCCGCAGCCTGGGGCGGGACGTTCGCCTGCACCCTATTCGTCGTCTTCGCGGCCAGTACACTCGCGCTCAGGGCCAGGGCCTGCGCAGTCTCAGCAGGCTGGTGAACGACCAGTTGGCGCGTCTGCGCCGGGGCCTCGCAGGACAGAGGGGCAGGCGCAGGCTGCTCGTCCGCTTACCCCTCGCCCGCCCCACCTGGGCTCGTCTGCTGGGACTCGTCCGCTTACACCCCGCCCGCCCCACCAGGGCTCGTCCGCTGGGACTCGTCCGCTGGCACCCCGCCCACATCACCATGACTCCCCTGGGGATGGGCGTCCACCGCTGCCGCGTCCACCTGCACCGGCTTATCGCGACGAGCGGGGTGGTTATCCTCCCAGGCCACGTCCGCCACAGCGCCAAGATGCCCCATCGCGAGATTCCAGCGGTCCTGCGCGCTCTGGAAACCCCGAGGAGCGAAATGCAGAAGAGCGCAATCGCAGGCCAGCGCTGGGGCCACCTCACCGAGATGACGATGTACCACCACGTTCGCGCTGAGCAGTTGACGATTCTTGCTGAGTAAAGGTCTGGGTTGGCGACGCTGCAGCTCGGACTGGTCGGTCTGTACGCTAGTAGGAAAAAGACGCCGTAATACCGCCGCCGGTGGGGCTGATTACCGGTGCGATGTTGGTCAGCGTCAGGCCGGCGGTAGGGCTAGCGGGCGCGGTGCCGTCGTTGGCCGGGCTTAAAGGGTGCGCTTGCGTGGCCTCTGGTCGTCGCAGGTATTTGGAGAGCACCGAGGACGTGATGCCGAGGACGGCAAAGCCACCCGCTGCAATCCAAAGCCCGGTGCTGGCACTGGCCATGGTGTTGCCGCTGCTGCACTCGCTGACATAGCCCTGATAGAAGCGGTTGCTGGCGAGCTCGGCGGGACCTTGGCAGCTGGACAGGCGCTGGCTGCTGCCGAAAAAGCCGGTGTAGCTTCCAGCGGTGCCGGTCTTTTTCAGATCTGCCTCAAGAGAGTCGAGATAAGAGCTTGCGACGGTCTCGTTGCCGACATAGCTGCGCCAGGTGCCTAGCGCCGCCACCGCGGATACCGCCGCCAGGCCATACATCACATAGGACGTGTAGCGGAACGTCCGCCCCCAGTTGTGGTCGCTGCTAGCACCAGCTGCCGTCGCTGGCGTTCCTGCTTGTGCATTGCTGCTCACCTGTGGTGCGCCTTTGTGCGGGCTCAGCTGCGCGGTTAGCTCGTGGACTTGATTACCCAGGATCGTCACCGTCTTAGAGACTGGCGCATGATTAGGCAGCTCCAGCTTGACCGTGTGATTGCCGACGTCCAGCCCATCCAGCGATACCGGAGCATTGCCTGAGACGACGTTGTCGACGGTGACAGTGGCACCCGGCGGCTCCGTTGTGACCCTAAGTCCGCCGCGCATGCCTTCGACCAGAAGCACCTGCAGCCAGCTGACGACGCGCTCGTCCAGCTTGGCGTTGGGGGTCATCAGGACCTGCATGGGCAGCGTCTCAGACACAAACTTATCGACGGTAGAATCAGCGATCTTCAGCTGCTTGATGGTCACCTTAAACAGCCCCGAGCCTGGCTGCTTGGTGATTGCGCCGTAGAGCAGCCGGTTGACGCTCAGCGTCTTGCCGATCTCGCTCATACACGTCGGATTTTCGTCGGTGCAGCTAAAGACAAACTTCAGCTCGGCAAAGTCGCGCGACGGCGGCTCGATGTACATGTTTTGCAGCGTCGGAAGATGTCGCCGCAGCGCATCGAGCACATTGGGCCCCATCTCCTTGGGAACGCCGCTGCCGTCGATGCCCAAGAGGCCCACGGTCACTCTGTCCGCCTGGGCGCGGGACAGTCCCTGCCAAGAGCCAAATAGGGTCCCACAAAACAGGACCACCGACGCCAACTGCACAACACGCGAGCTACTACGCTGCATTGGGGTATTCATCAGAGCAAACCTCTGCTTAGGACAAGCCACGTCGGATTATAGCTGTGTTATCGCGATGTAGCTTGAGGATTCCGAGGCATTTTTACAGCCACAGCAATTCGAGTCTTAGAGCCGGCAGCTACCAATCGGTGGCTTTTTTTCGGCGGCAAAGGCGCGGGGCCTTCTTTGCTTGGCCGCTACGTTACCGCGAACACCTTGTTACTTGTGCGGCTGCCAAATTGGCTCCATGGTTTCCAAATCATGTCATCGCCTGACCTTTCCGCCGAGGCGGACCTAACGACTGGGCCTACCGCAAGCTCGCCGGTCTTGCTGCATGGGGTCGGTGCCGGCCCTGGCCTGGGCGCAGCGGAGTCGACGGTGCCGCCCGCAGGGACGATGATTCCGCCTAAAGAGCTGGGAGGCGGAGGCTGGCGACTGGGGCGGCTGTCGATTCGCGCCAAGATCTTGCTTGGCTTTGCGGTGGTGCTGCTTACTTTTGGCGGCGCGACGCTGCAAGGGGCGTGGGCGGTACATACGCTGGGGCAGCAGCTGCGACTGCTCGCGCTTGGATACTCAAACTTGCGCTTGGAGCTGCAGGATCAGCAGACGCTGCAAGCCAATCTTCAGCGGCGCTTGGCCGAGCCTGAGCCGAGTGAGCGGGCGCACTTTGCGATTGCTGCCGATCGCAAGCTGCGGCGGCTGCGACTTGTGGGGGCGCAGCAGCATGTCGTCGAGCTGCGACGGAACCTGCCCAAGACCGATGCCGAGTTCTTGCTGCGCGTCGAGGAGCGCCTACAGCAGCTAGAGCACCTGTATCACGACGCTGACAATCAGCCGCTGCTGACCGGGAGCCCGGGCGAAGCCGAAGGGGCGAGCGAGGCGCTGCGTCGGGCCGAGGATCAAGCCGCGCAGCTCTTGCAGCAGCTCTCCAGTCAGCTTACGAACAAGGTGATCGAAGTGGTCAGCGCTGGCGAGCGGTATGAGGCGCGCGCGGTGGC
>JAGNNG010000254.1 GCA_017990795.1 Deltaproteobacteria bacterium | reverse complement strand
CACTCGCACATCAGCCAAGAAGGTCAGCAGATGGCGACCCAGCTTTTGACTGCGGCGGGAGCCAACTACTACATGGACGTGTGCTTGGGCGTCGACCGCATGCTCGCGTACTTTGATACCAGCGGTCATGACGACCAGACCCTGCGCGAGGTCCACGGCAAGCAGCCCGCCGCGGAGTTTTTAGCCTGGGCCATCCAGCGCGAGATCTTCACGCGAGACGCGGACGGCCAGGTAATAAGAGGCAAGGAATGGGGAAACCCTGGCATCTTCTGCACGTCTGCAGACGACCTTGCCGCCATGCGCGCGCTGACCCCGGCGCTGTTTGAGATGACGCACGCCGGGCCACGACCCGCAAGCCAAGTCGCGCGCGCAGTACAGCTAAGCCAAGCAGTCGCGCGCTCTGCCATCTACAGCGAACTAGACCTCGAGATCCTGTCTGCTGTAACCCCGCTGCGCATCGTGCGCACCCGCGCCGAAACCAAGTCGGCACACCTAAGCTCGCCCGAGCTGGGCACCCGACTGGCCGAGGAAGATGCAGCACGCCTGCGCGCTGAGCCCTACCCCATTCAAATCGTCATCAGCGATGGCCTAAGCGCCGAGGCCGTGCATCACAATCTCCCCGACCTACTCCCCCCACTTCTAGACGGCTTGCGCGCGCTCGG
The DNA here is from genome assembly GCA_017990795.1 of Deltaproteobacteria bacterium. GTDB lineage: Bacteria > Myxococcota_A > Polyangia > Palsa-1104 > JAEUJZ01 > JAGNNG01. Next base: position 3,540 of record JAGNNG010000254.1, on the reverse strand, counting down.
TCTAGCTCATGGCGTCCCGATCCTAGTCCGCTACGGTCGCGTCAAGCTCGCCGAAGAGCTGCAGGCGAAGCTGGGCGCTCAGCTGGTGGTCATGCTGATTGGCGAACGCCCCGGTGGTGATGTGCAGGCCAGTCGCAGCCTGTCGGCCTACTTGGCATACTCTCCGCATTCCGCACCAGCCGCGGCCACCATCGCAGCACGCGGCGGGCTAGAGTACTCCGTGATCTCAAACATCTATTCCGGAGGACTCCCTCCGCTAGAAGCAGCTGCGGTGTTGGTTGAAAAAATCTCGCAGATCTTTGCGCAAGGCGCGGCAGGCAATCGACTCGAGGAGCTACTGACGCAGCAAGGCTAGTTCTGACGCGACATCGTAAACTGCACCTGGCCATCGCTGATGCGGCCTCGGTACAGCAAATCTAGCGCTTGGTGGTAGCTGTCTAACGCCAGCCGCGCACTTACTTCAGTACGAATCTCTTCATTCAGGATGCGCTGCGCTACCAGGCCTGCTTGCACGGTCCGCGCAAAGCCTGCGCGCTTGATCCAGTCGGCCAAGAAGAAGCCTTCGATCGACTTTTGGCCGTAGATAATCTCGCTGGGATCGACGGTGCAGTCAGACTCTGGACGAGCGCCGTGAATCAAGATCGAGCCCCCGCGTGGAAGCGCCCGTAGCAGCGCATCGGTGTGTACGCCAGCGTTGGCCTCTAGCACCACCTGGACGCCCAGCGCCGCAAACAGCGCCGTTAGATGCACGGCCCCGCCCCCGGACATGTCGACCACATGACGCGCCCCCAGCGTACGCAGCGCCTGGGCCTGCGCCGGACCGTCCACAATGTGCAGCAAGGTCTGTCGCCGTCGATGCGACAAGTGAACCAGCATCCGCCCCATCGCAGAGTCCCCTGCGGTATGAGCGATCGCATGCGCCCCTCGGCTACGCGCGGTTTCTAGCAGTGCCCAAGCACCGATCGCCGTGTGCAACATCGGCGCGCCCTGCTCAAAGCTGATGAAGCTACGCAGAGGCACACAGCGCCACGCCGGCACACAGACATACTCGGCCCACGTGCCATCGCCCCGCTCCGGTGCTCCACACGCAACGCGCCGACCCAGCAGCGCCCGCGCCAGCAGTCCACCACCGGAGCTGACCACGATGCCAGAGCACTCGCTCCCGGGCACCACAGGGAGGGGTCGCTGTTCGCCGTAGCGACCTTGCAAAAACAGCAGATCAGCGGCGCTGACCGGTGCCGAGTGAACCTTGACCAGCACCTCACCCTGAGCAGGCACGGGCACCGGCTTGTTACTGACAAAAACCAGGCTGACGCCGTCGTAGGCGCGCAGCTCCAAAGCCTTCATGGTGCTGGCGCGAGTAAAGCTAGGTAGCGCTTGCACACCGCTCATGCCACTCAGAATCTGCAGATCACGTGCGGTAGATTTTGTAGGTTCCATAGTAATTGCAGGATCAATGAACACCCGCCACCGACGCAAGAGGGTCGAAAATCTCGCTGTAGATTCAAGGTGTTAGAGTTTCTGCAGAGTCCCCCACAACTGGGCCAGCTTCACGACAGAAGCGACGGTCGGACGGACCACCAAGACTCGCAGCTAGCTCTTGAAAACCAGCCAGGATTGTCGTGGAGCCACCGTCGTAAATGCAGGACTGCAGGCGACCCACCCGGCCCCGAAAGGCGAAGTGGTCACCCACAGATAGCTGCAAGCTCAGGTCAGATGTGGTGGTTGTAGCGAAAAAGCGGGAGGAGCGGAGGGCTACGGCGAGCTAGGAAGCGATCTACTTCTTTGCGCCTACAGTGCCGGGACGCGCGGGACCTTTGTTGACAGGCCCCTTGTTTGCTTGGCCCTTGGCAGCGCCCTTCTTTGGCGGCGTTGGCGGCACCACTGGCGGACGTAGCTTGACCTCGTCAATCGAGCACAGCGTCGTATCAGCAGCATAAACAAACTGCACGCGACGGTTGTTCGGGTCGTCCGCAGTCAGCAGCAGCTTGCAGTTACCGCCGTACCCCAGCGCCGACACGATGTACTCGGGAGGCAGCCCGGCATCGAGTAGGACCTTCTTCACTGCTGCAGCGCGGTTGATCGACAGTCGCACTTGCGCAGGAGGAGCCTTGCCCAGCTCATCGCCAGCCGTGTGACCTTCGATGCGGATGGAGTGCAGCTTGTTGTGCTCAGTGGCTCCGGGCTCAGACGGAGGTAGCAGCGGCTGACGCTTCAGCTCCTCGACCACGCGGGCTAGCTTGGCTTTGTTCTCGGCGCTGATTTCCGCCGAGTCCTTGTCGAACAGCAGGCCCTTGTCTTCGGGACAGTTGATAAACGGCGTACATGCGCAGTTCACACCGGGCGTGCACTTGTTGCAGTTCGCACCGACGCAAGGACAGTTAGGACCCTTGCAAAACTCCGAGCGCTGAGGCGCCTTGGCGGGGCAGTTCACCCCCGGCGTACAAGCGCAGTTTACGCCCGGCGTGCAGGCGCAGTTTACGCCCGGAGTACATGGACAGTTAAAGCCCGGCGTACACGGACAGTCCTTACCCGGCGTGCAGCAAGCGACCTTTGCAGCCACTGGCCTCGCGCCAGCAGTCCCCGGAGCGGGCTGGCTCTGAAGGTCCTGCTCTGGAGTACCAATCTGCGTCAGGTCCGTGGGTACCTTGGCCCCACGCGTGCCTGGCATCTCGTTGTCATTGGCTTGACTTGCCGGAGTCGTCGCCGCCATTGCATCCGTGCGCACAGCGCCCAGACCCAGCAGCAGGACACCTACGACACTTACACCTAGCAGACGAAGCGCCTGCGAGAAGTTCTTTCTATTGGGACGGCGTGAGGGCCGCATGCTTCTTCCTCTCTTTTCCAAGGTCCATGGTTTCGATGCTGCTTACAAACCGGGGCAATAGCCCCCTCACCTGACCAAGCCAGCGGGAGTCCCTCGCCGCGTTACCAACCACGAGGGGCCCCGCTGAGATGAACAACTACTGCTGCGGCGGCAGCGGCACGAAGCACTTGATGGTGGTATCGGGCCACAGGTTGATCTCGACGCGGCGGTTAGGCTCGTTCTGCTTGTCACGGGCATCCCGATCGAGCTTGGTCTTGCCTTGCAGCTTCGAGGCCAGCGCCTGTGCGCAGCTCTGGCTATACCAGCCAACCTGAATGTTGTCGTCGACCATGGCCTGCGACAGACCTTCTCGAGCAACCAGCTCCTTGCGGAGGAAGGCCCCGACGCTCTGGGCACGGTCCCGGGACAGGCGGATGTTATAGACGAAGCCGCCGACGTTATCGGTGTGGCCTTCGATGCGCACTCGACCGCCACCATTTAGGTGCTCAGCCAGCGTCTTTAGGTACTGGCTGATATCGGCCAGACCCTCAGGCTTGAGCTCGGGGCTATCGAACTCGAATACCGAGCCCTTGATCTTGATGTTCTTGCGAGCGCAGTTGACACCCGGCTTGCAGAGACAGTCCACACCCTCGGTGCACGGACAGTTGACACCCGGCGTACAAGCGCAGGTCTTGCCTTCCTCGCAAGCGCAGTTGACGCCCGCAGTACAAGCG
>JAGNNG010000253.1 GCA_017990795.1 Deltaproteobacteria bacterium | reverse complement strand
TGCAGGTACTCCATGGCGATGTAGAAGCGGCCATCTTCGTGCTGGCCGCGCTCGTAGATGCGGACGACGTGGTCGCTCTCGATCTTGCTGATGGACTTGACCTCGCGGTCTAGCTGCTGCAGCGCATCACCGACGGGCTCTAGCAGCTTTAGCGCCACCGCGCGGGACAGCTGGGTGTCTTCGGCTTTGTAGACGCGGCCCATGGCACCGACGCCAATCTGCTTGCCCAGCAAGTACTTGCCGGCAATGATCTCGCTGCTGACCTCCAGCCGCGTCTTGTCGCGAGGACAGAACACGTTGCTCGCCGGGTAGATGTGGCGGCAGGTCGGGCACAGCTTGTGACCGCTCACGGGGGCGGCAGTGCTAGAGGCTTCCACCACGGCTATCCGTTTCTCGGCAGCTGCGCGCACAGGACGGTGACGGCAGCCGACTGCTCATCAAAGGTCTGCAGCGCCTGCTCCAGGGCTTCGTACGCTACCTGCTGCCCCGGCTCTGCCGCCCCGCGTGAGCGCAGGTCCAGCAGAAAGCAGCGCAGGGTCTGCCCCGCGAGCTGGCGACGGAGGCTACTTAACTCTTCGCGCAGGGACTGCCACTTGGCCTGCTCTGCGGCCAGCTTTTGCGCGGCTTCGGTAAGCACGGCGGGCTGGTGATAGGCGCGCTCTAGCGCTAGCACCGCTTCCTCTTGGATGCGCCTTTCCTCCGGAGTCTGCGCTGGCCGGGCGCGGGCAATCTCGCGCTGGGCCAGTAGTCGTCGAAATAGATCATCTCTGCGGCCCTGCTCGCGGCGCTCCTGGGTCGCGGCTTCTTCGCGCAGCAGCGCTAGCTGCAGTCCCAGCTCTTCCTCTTGCTTCTCTTGCGCGTGGATCTGCTGCTGAATCTGGGTCAGCACGTCGGGCAAGCCGCCGGGCCAGCGCTTTTTGTGCAGGACTTCGCTGCGCTGCACCAGCTGCTCACCCAGCCGCGCAATCTGATCTTCCACCTCATCTAGCTGCCGCAGCACCGACTGTAGCTGCGCGGTCTGCGCAAAGTCGGGGCGGTTGTATGGCAGCACAAACGTCTGCGCCGCCTGCAGCGCCAGACCCACCTGCGAGGCCGCCAGCACCTGTGTGCGCAGCGCCAGCACCCCACGCAGTGAGCGCGGAGGCAGCTGCGGCCTAAGTCCCATCAGCCGCGCCACGGTCTGTGCCCCCGTCGGTCGCTGCTTGGGGTCTTTGGCGATGAGGGCTGCTGTCAGATCCTCCAGCGCTTCGGGAATGACCGGGGCGTCCGGGTCGCGCAGCGAGGCCAGGCGAGGGGGCGGCGTACGTAGGTGCGCATGGACGATCTCCATGTCGCTACCCATAAACGGCGGGCTGCCGGTCAGGATGTCGTACAGCAGGATACCCAGCGCGTACTGATCGATGGCGGGAACTGGCGCGTTGTGCGTCGTAAACAGCTCGGGCGCCATAAACTCCAAGGTGCCGGGCGCGCCGTCTTTGTACTTGGTGACCGCCGCTTCATCGGCAATGCGCGCGATGCCAAAGTCGAGCACCTTTACATAGTCGCTGCGCCCGTCTTGGGCGGTGAGCATGACGTTCTCAGGCTTGATGTCGCGATGGATAACACCCTGCTCATGGGCATGGCGGAGCGCTTCTGCTACGGCCAGGGCAATGTCGACGGCTTCTCCTGGATTCAGGGGCCCGGTGTTGCGTACGTAGCGACGGAGGCTTTGCCCCATTAGGAATTCCATCACTAGATAAAGCAGGCCGCTCTCTGTTTGTCCGTAGTCGTAGACGCGCACAATGTGGGGGTGACTTACCCTGGTGCTGGCCTTGGCTTCTCGCTCAAAGCGCGCGCGTGCCGTCGGGTCGTTGCCTGCCCACGCGGGAAGAACCTTGACCGCGAACTGTCGGTCGAGCATGCGGTGGTCCGCTAGATACACGACTCCCATACCGCCACGACCAAGGACCTGTCGCAGCTGGTAACGATCTGCTAGTAGCTTTCCCAGCAGCGGATCTTCCTCTGCTGCGGCGGGCGCTGGACTCTCGCTGACCAGCGCCGTCGCATCGTACGGACAGAACGGCTCACCGCCCTTGAACTGGGCTTTGCACTGTGGGCAGACACGGACAATGGCCATAATCTTTTACTTTACGGCAAACCGGGGGGGCGAAAGAATCTCTATCGCGCAGACCGCAAAAGTAGGAAGCGATCGGTGTCATCCACATCACTTGTCGGGTCTTATTCCGCGGTCAGAAGGAGAGGCATTCCTAACCGTAGGGAATGCGAAGGGAATCTCGGTTGGTGGTGTTGTAGATCACAGTGTGGTGTACATTCAGTACACAAGGGGGACTTGAGCACAGTGGTAGGGACAGGACGTAGGTCTTGGTTAGCTGCCACCGCGCCCAGCATTACGTCATGAAACCTAGCTTGAACTCAGCCCGCCAGGGTGACTCGGGAGGGCGACAGACCCTGCTGTACATCGCGGGTGATGCCACCGAGCGGCAATCGCTAGAGATTCGCTTGGGTCGTGCTTACGACATCGTGTATGCGCAGAGCGATCGCGATGTCTGTTCCTGGCTGCGACGGCGCGCGTTTTATGCGCTACTTATCGACGTAAAGCTGGCTGACTCTGGGCTGACCGGTATTCAGCTTTCGCAGGTGGTACGCGGTCTTGCGCTGGACTTTACGCTGCCTATGTTTGCTAGCTCCCTGCCGCAGTCGGCTCGCAATGTGCCGATTCTGTTACTGGCGGATACAGAGGCGAGCTTTCTGCAAGCGCTGGCGAAGGGCAGCTCGCAGCAGACGCCCGACCGGAACCTGGAAGCGGCGCTGACCAAAGCGGGAGCGGACAAGCTCCTGACCAAGCCCGTAAACTCGCTACAGCTGTCGCTGGCGTTGTCTGATGTTCGTTTGCGCAGAATGGTTACACCGACCCCAACTCCGGTACCTAGCGGCAAGAGTCCCAGTGCTACGGAGTCTAACCTCACTGGTACCGAGCGCGCTTAAGTCGAATTTTCCCCAACAGGTTTGGCTTGAAGGCTGCTTCTTTTGCTGCAGGGAATGCTCTCAAAATGAGAGTATTTTCGTCGCTGAAAAACACTCTCATTTTGAGTTGATGGCAAGGGGAGGGGGGCCTGGCTAGCTGCGGAGGTGTTCCTAGCCGGGAGTCATGGAGCAGCCCGCGTTGGTCAGGTGCGCTAGGTCGTTGCCGCTTTTGCACTGGCCGTAGGGACGATTGCCCATGCCGTCGTCGTTGACGCGCAGCCACAGGTCGTACGGGCCCGAGGGCGGATTTGCCCACTCACACACCACTTGCTGACAGGCGCCGATTGCGGTTGGCAGGCTGGTGCGCGTCGTACAGATGGCCTTGTTGCCGGGCGTGCGCGGGTCGTTTAGGTAGAAGCTGACCGGCAAGTTGGCCGAGATGGGCGCCGAGCCGCGATTGCAGACATTGCCCGCCAACCGCCACAGCTTCACGCAGTCACCGGAGTCGGGCGCAATCACGATCTTGCCCGTCGGATCACTGGCGGGAGTGCTGCCTGCGACGCTGCCTTGGACGTTTTGGCGGTAGTTGTTAAACGTCTTCCAGTTGGCGGGCTCCGACAGGGGGATGGTGCCGTTGTCGTTGATGTTGGTGATGTGGTAGCCGTGCTGATTCCACAGCGCCCGCGACGGCATCCAGCGGTCCATGGGGTCTTTGTAGACCTTGATGCCTTGGGTCGGCGGGCCGTGAGGCATGCCTAGTTCGCTGGCCGAGACGCCGCCGGTACAAGCGTTGCCCTGCACGTTGTCCGAGGACACCACGATGTCGGCGTGACCGTCGCCGTCGGTATCGGCGATGACCGGCATCTCTAGGTCGGTGCCAGAGCTCACGGGGGCGGCAAACAGCTTCTTGCCGTCAACGCCGCTGTAGACACGCAGCCAGCATTCGTCGCGGTAGACGACCTCGGCAATCTTGTCGCCGTTAAAGTCAAACACCGACGAGCCAGTCGAACCAGAGGAGCTGTCTTGCGTCGCCGACTGCCACAGCACGCCGGGGTCGCGGCCCAGGCACTTGGCGGGCTTGGGCGAGGCCAGACAGTCAGGACTATAGACGTAGTACTGGACCGAGCTGGCAGTGGCAAACTCGGGTCTGCCGTCGCCGTCAAAGTCTGCGACCGTTGGTGCGCCACCCCAGCCGTTGCTCGCAGCCGTCGGCGGCATAATGAACTGGTTATTAAAGTAGTCGATGACAGAGACGCG